>NZ_LR134289.1:2749090-3054545 GCF_900636535.1 Chryseobacterium gleum | reverse complement strand
CTTGCTGTTGCCCGTCAATGGCTTGGAAAAGCGCTTGGAAAAGATATTGCCAGAGAAGGGATTTCTGAGAAAATAAAAGTGCTGGGTGCCACTCCTCATTCTTCTTCTATTAAATCACTTTCGTTATTGGGGTTGGGGAGCAATAACATTATTCAGATTAAAATTCAGGAAGGAAACAGTGAAGCTATTTGCATAGAGGATCTTGAAGAAAATATCCTGAAACTTAACGGTGCACCATTTATTTTAATTTCCAGCGGCGGAACGGTGAATACAGTAGATTTTGATGACTTTAAGGCAATCAGCAGGCTAAAAGAAAAATATAACTTCTGGTGGCATATTGATGCTGCTTTTGGTGGTTTTGCAGCCTGCTCAACCACACACAGGCATCTTGTAGAGAACTGGGAACTTGCGGACAGTATTACAGTAGACTGCCACAAATGGATGAATGTACCTTATGAGAGTGCTGTATTTCTGATTAAAGAACAGTATAAAATCCTGCAGATTGAAACTTTTCAGAACTCCAATGCTCCTTACCTTGGAGATCCTTTGGATAATTTCAATTATTTAAATTTTCTTCCTGAGAATTCAAGAAGGCTGAAGGCACTGCCGGCCTGGTTTTCTCTTATGGCTTATGGTAAAAAAGGATATCAGGAGATTGTAGATGATAATATATCCTGGGCGGAAAAATTTGGAGACCTGATTGAAAACAGTAATGATTTTAAACTGCTCGCTCCGGTAAGATTGAATACCGTTTGCTTTACATTAAAGGATGATACAAGGCAGAATGAGGTTGATTTATTTTTGGAAAAGGTCAATGATACAGGGAAAGTCTTCATGACTCCAACTTTTTACAATAATCATAAAGGGATTAGAGCAGCTTTTGTTAACTGGATGACCGGTGAAAAAGATGTTCATACCGTATTTGAAATTATGAACGAAGTTTTTACTTCATTAAAATAACATCTTGAAAAGCTTGTGGATAATAGTCCACAGGCTTATTTTACTAACAGATCACAAAACCAGAAGGTATATTCTCCGTCTTCCTCTTCAGGAGTTGTTTTGGGTTTAGGATAGGTTTTCTTGACTGTTTCTCCGATTTTAAACCGGATTGGCTTTTTGAAAATTGGGCCGTCAAAAGTAAAGGTGTGAAATTCTCCGTTTTCTCCGCACGGATCCACATTTTCAGGAAGATCATCAATGAATTTCTCATCAATAATCCGGCCTGCAAAACTTTGATCAAGGTAAGATCCGTTCACACACGTTACAATCGTTTTAAAACCAAGGGCTAAAAATTCATGGATGAGGTTGGAGGTATCTTTTTTCCAAAGCGGAAATACTGCTTTCATACCGACTGCATGTAATTGGTCTTCCCTATATTTTCTCAGATCCTCCAGAAAAATATCCCCGAAAACGGAATGCGTAATACCCTGAGCGTGAATTTCAGCCATTGTTTTACTCATGATTTGCTGATATTCTTCCATGGACGGTTCTTTAGGAAGTTCCATTTTAATTAATGAAATTCCCAGGCTTTCAGCCTGCTTTTCTAAAAGAGAAATAGGTACCCCATGCATAGAAATCCGTTGAAATTCCTGATTGATACTGGTAAGCAGAGTGCAAATCTCGTATTGATCCTCCTGTAGTATTTTGTAAAGGGCAAGCGCAGAATCTTTTCCGCTGCTCCAGTTGAATAAAGCTTTTGGTTTCATTGTAAATAAAAATCTTCCAAAAATAGGGAGATTTTATTGATTTGATTTTTTATAGAAAATTGAACAAAATAGGAGAAAATCAATGGTGTAGGATTTCTATCTTTTCGTGAAATTTACTTTTGGTAAGATATTCTTTTTTTAATTGTTCGCTTGCCTGAGTATCAATAAGTTTTGATGTATATGGTTCTTCAAAATCGGAATAACTGATTTCTCTTTTGTATTGAGTGTTGGAATCAAAGGATTCATTATCTTTTTTTCCATATGTTGTAAGATAAATATGTTCCTGGTTTAGAAGTTCAATCCAGTTATTGTGTTTATCAAACTGATAGGTGCTTTTTGTAAAGACATTATCACCTTCATTCCGTATTTCTTTATCATAAGTAATATACCCAAAATCATCATATGAAAGCAGATGATGCGTTTTGTTTTTATTGATCGGGCTCTCTTTCAGGTTGTTGCTGTAATTTTTTGTTATTGTTATTCTTTCTGCCTGATTTTTTGAGTTAAAAATTGTTTTATCTACAGAAGAGAATTTTAATGGTTCAGAATCTAGGGAATTATAAATAAGATCTCCATTATCATTATATTCAAAGACTTCAGTTTCCTTATTATTTCCAACAAAATTATGGGTTTCTTTTTTTGTTACTTTTTCAGGAAACTTTGAGTTGCCATAATAGTAGATCCTTTCATATTTTAGTTCAAACTTATTGGGAATGCGTAAAGCTCTCTCTTCTTTAGTCATTCTCTGCTGTTTGTCAAAAGTGAGTTTTCTTTTTTCAATATTTAATCCTGTTCTTTTTTCAATGATGTATACCTGAACAATTATATTGCTGTTTTCAATATGATATTGATATTCAGTATAATTTCTGAAATCAAGGTTTCCATCTGTTCTATTGTACTCATATTTACTTTTCAGGTTACCAATATTATCATATGTATATTCTGTAACAGCGTCGTAGTCATCATAATAATTTATTATATGAGAAATAAGAGCATTTTCATTATATATGACTATTGAACGGAATCCGTCAGAATACTGTTGTACACTATTTAATTTTCCTGATTTGTTAAAATGTATTTCTGCGAGTAATTTTTTTGCGTCTTTAGGGTTCTTTTCCAACAGGGATTCTTCATAAATCTTTGCAGAACCGACAGGATGATTAAAACTAAATCCCTTTTCAGGATACCGAAGGGCATAATAGGTAGTAAGTAAAAAGTTTTGCCCTAAAATCATTTCCAGTTTTTCAGGTGGTAAATAATTGTTTTTATTTTTATTCTGGGTAAAATATAAGTTGAAAATAAGAATTAGAGAAAGGAATATGATTTTGGTCATTGAGGTTAGTTTAATGTTAAAAATACAAAACCTCAAAGAAATACTTTGAGGTTTTTATTAAAAAATGTATGTCAGATTCCGGACTTACATATTTCTTCTGTATTTACCACCTACTTCAAATAAAGCATTGGTGATCTGTCCTAAAGAACAGTATTTCACAGCATCCATCATCACTTCAAATAGGTTCTGCTGGTTGATGGCTGCGTGCTGAAGTTTTCTTAAGGCTTCCTCAGACTTGTTTTCATTGGCTTTCTGGAAGTTATGAAGAGATTCAATCTGTGCCTGTTTTTCCTGTTCTGTAGAACGGATAACTTCTCCCGGTAAAACCGTTGGTGAACCATCTTTTCCTAAGAAGGTATTTACTCCGATAATCGGATATTCGCCGGTATGCTTCAGCCATTCGTAATGCATAGATTCTTCCTGAATTTTTGAACGCTGATACATCGTTTCCATCGCTCCGAGAACACCTCCTCTTTCCGTAATTCTGTCGAATTCTGCATATACTGCTTCTTCCACAAGATCCGTTAATTCTTCAATAATGAATGATCCCTGAAGCGGGTTTTCATTTTTAGCCAAACCTAATTCTTTATTGATGATCAGCTGAATTGCCATCGCTCTTCTTACTGACTGCTCAGTAGGAGTGGTAATCGCTTCGTCATAAGCATTGGTGTGGAGAGAGTTACAGTTATCATAGATCGCATAAAGCGCCTGAAGAGTAGTTCTGATATCATTGAAATCAATTTCCTGAGCGTGCAGAGAACGTCCTGATGTCTGAATGTGGTATTTCAACATCTGGCTTCTTTCATCAGCTCCGTATTTTAATTTCATTGCTTTTGCCCAGATTCTTCTTGCCACACGTCCGATTACTGAATACTCAGGATCGATACCATTGGAGAAGAAGAAAGATAAGTTCGGTGCAAAATCATTGATGTCCATTCCACGGCTTAAGTAATATTCCACATATGTGAAACCGTTAGCGAGGGTAAATGCCAATTGGGAAACCGGATTAGCTCCTGCTTCGGCAATATGATATCCTGAAATGGAAACAGAGTAGAAGTTTCTTACTTTTTCTCTGATGAAATATTCCTGAACGTCACCCATTAATCTCAGGGCAAATTCTGTAGAGAAAATACATGTATTCTGAGCCTGATCTTCTTTTAAAATGTCAGCCTGAACGGTACCACGAACGGTAGCAATCGTTTTAGCTTTAATTTCTGCATATACTTCGGCTGGGATCACTTCATCACCTGTTAATCCTAAAAGCTGTAGTCCCAAACCATTATTGGATGGAGGAAGCTCACCGTTGTATTTCGGCCTTTCTAATCCTTTATCATCAAATTTTTCTTTAAGTTTAGCCTCTACTTTAGCTTCTAAACCATTATCTTTGATATATTTTTCAACATTCTGATCGATAGCAGCATTCATGAAGAAAGCCAGCAGCATCGGTGCAGGACCATTGATTGTCATTGAAACCGAAGTTAATGCATTTACAAGATCAAATCCTGAATACAGTTTTTTAGCGTCATCCAATGTAGCGATAGAAACTCCTGCATTTCCGATCTTACCATAAATATCCGGTGGTAAAGCAGGATCCTGGCCATACAATGTTACAGAGTCAAAAGCTGTTGATAAACGTTTTGCAGGCATTTCTGCAGAAACATAGTGGAATCTTCTGTTGGTTCTCTCAGGACCTCCTTCTCCTGCAAACATCCTTGTCGGATCTTCACCGGTTCTTTTGAACGGATAAATACCTGCCGTATAAGGGAAACTTCCCGGAAGGTTTTCCTGCCCTTTCCATTTGATCAGATCGCCCCAGTCATTGTATTTTGGTAATGCTATTTTTGGAATTCTCAGATGAGATAAAGATTCAGTTGATGTTTCAACTTTAATTTCTTTTCCTCTTACAAAATAAGAATAGAACTCAGCATGGAATGCTTTTTTCGTATCATCCCATGTTTTAAGGAAATCGATGTTCTCCTGCTGAAGCTCTTTTTCTGCTTTTTGGTATTCTGCATCCAAAGCTTCATTGGAAATTATATTTTTTACTCCTTCAATATGATACATTTTTCTGGCAAGCTCAGCCTGCTTTTCAACATTGGCATCATATTGTTTGTTGTTTTCGACAATTTCAGAAAGGTAACGAACTCTTTTCGGAGGGATAATGGTTACTTCATCTGTGATTTCCTGCTCTACAAAAGTATTTAAGTGTAGATCTGAAAACTTTTCGTTTACTTTTGAAACTAATCTGTTGTATAATTCAGTAGTGCCATGGTCGTTAAACTGAGACGCCTTCGTTGCATAAACCGGCATATCTTCCAGCTGACTTTCCCACAAAAGGTGGTTTCTCTGGAATTGTTTTCTTACTGCCTGGAGAGCATCCAATGCACCACGTTTGTCAGATTTATTTAAAGCGACAAGATCTGCATAATCTAACATATCGATCTTCTCCAGCTGTGTGGAAGCTCCGTATTCAGGAGTCATTACATACATAGAAACATCTGCAAAATCCGAAACTTCTGAACCGGACTGCCCGATTCCTGAAGTTTCAAGAATAATAACGTCCGGATGGGCCAGTTTCAATACATTCAGTGCAGAATGAATAAACGGAGAAACGGAAACGTTATTTTCTCTGGTTGCCATGGAACGCATATAAACTCTTGGATCATTGATCGCATTCATACGGATTCGGTCTCCCAAAAGAGCACCTCCTGTTTTCTTTTTCGAAGGGTCAATAGAGATAATGGCTATTTTTTTATCAGTATTCGAACGTAAAAAACGTCTTACCAATTCGTCTGTTAAAGAAGATTTACCTGCTCCTCCGGTACCTGTGATACCAATGATCGGAATGGTTAAATCTTTGGACTTCTCATCGATTGCTTTTACCAGCTCAGGCTTCTCATCTGAAAAGTTTTCAACCGCAGAAATGATTTGCGCAATGCTTGAAGGGTTTTCAAAACTGATATCATCAAGATCTTTTGCTGTAACATCTTTTCCTGTAGCAAAATCTGATCTTTGTACCAGATCATCAATCATTCCCTGAAGACCAAGTTCACGGCCGTCATCCGGAGAATAAATTCTGTCGATTCCGTAAGACATAAGGTCTTTGATCTCTTCCGGCAGGATTACACCGCCGCCGCCGCCAAAAATTTTGATCTGAGGCGAGTTTTTCTCTCTCAGAAGGTCGTAAATATATTTAAAATATTCATTGTGACCTCCCTGATATGAAGTTAATGCAATGGCATTGGCATCTTCCTGAATGGCTGTGTTTACAACTTCCTCTGCCGATTTATCGTGTCCTAAGTGGATCACTTCGCATCCTGTTCCCTGTATAACACGACGCATAATATTGATCGCAGCATCATGCCCATCAAATAATGAAGCAGCCGTTACGATTCTTACCTTGTTGGTTGGAGTATATTTTTGGGTTTCCATAAAAATTCTAGACAGTTTCTAAGTTCTCAAATATAGTAATAAAATGAAAACCTCGTATCGTGAGGTAAAATTCTGATTTTTAAACGTTTATGGTAATTGTTTTTTAAGCTCGAAATACTTTGTTAGAGGCTAGGTCTGTATTTTACAGATTACTACGCTATTCTGTAAAAATATAAATGTCAGCAGATAATAACCCGCTGACATTTTTTCTTTTGTGTCATGAAGCTTGGTCTTTATTTCATAAAAAATGATCTGTATTATTATTTTTCTGAAAAAAGTGTTTTTCTTTTGCTGTCCAATCCCCAGTTTAATCCTAAAAATGTAATGAGATTATTTTTGTCGCCATAATTTTTTCCAAATGCAGCATTGATGTACACACTGTCAGACACTTTATAGTTGATAATTCCGTTGGAACGGTAGGTATCATCCAAATCACTGCTTCTGTAGATGAACTCATATCCGATAGAAAATCTGTTGTATACAAGCTCTATTTTCCCACCGAAATCATAATTATTGCTTCTGCTGAATCCACTGGCTGCATTATAAATTGTTCTATCCTGCAGGTATCTTGCGACGGCATAGAAGTTTAATCTTTTCTCAATTTTTGAAGGTTCTGTAGAGGTCTCTCTGATTTTTACTTTTGATTTTTTCTGATTTTGATTTTCGGATGAGTCTGGCTTCGGCTTTGGTTTGGACTCCAGATTGATCCCAGAACTCATGGTCATCCAGAATCCTAGTTTCCCAAACTGATTATTTTTGAACTGATTATCTAAAAAGAAAGTACTGTAGGCCGAAGCAATATCTAATTGAAAAGCAGGTTTTTCATCAAGATACTTTTTATAATTTTCAGTTTTCGTTTTGTAATAATCTGTGACAAATCCTTCTAATGCTTGTGCTAGTTTTTTCTCCTTTTCACTGTTGCTGATATTGGAAGCAACTATATCTTTATATTTCTGTGATTGGTAAAATTCACTCTGGATGTCAGTTAATTCTCTGGAAATATTATTGCTAGAAGTGGTAATGGCTTCTATATTTTTTTTATTTCTGATTTTAAATACTGTGGTTCGTAAAGAAAAAGATACCGAAGGGTTTTCCGTCTCAAGGTCTTCAATTTTATAATTTCTCAGAAAGGCAAATGAGACAGAAACGTTTTTGGCTTCACTGAAAATGTTATTTTTATACTCATAACTTTCATCTGTTTTTTTAATGCTTTTAATGCCTGCATATTTTAAAGCATCCATCTCTGTTAAAGGAAATAAATGGGTAGGGGTAAGCTCTACCGCATAGGCATTGGGAAGGCCATCATTTTCGCTGAATGAATTGACAATACTGCTCATAAAAGCCTTTTTTGATTTCGGGGTCTCCAGATCAGAACTTGCTAAGCCGAGAAGCATTACACTTGGTGCATTGGAAAGTTCCAGTTTGTTTAATTCTGCACTGATTTCTTTGCTTTGAGCAAACAATAATGCCATATTAGACACCAGCGCTGCTAGTAGTACTATCTTTTTCATAGCTCAACTTTTATGTATTTATAAACACCATAGATAAACTTACCGGCTAGATCATCGGTTGTTTTACCTTCAAAAGGATTGAAGTGAAAACTCTTGGAAGGAATCTGAGGGAATTCAAACTTTATCCTGCATGTATTGATTAAGATCTGCAGATGATTCACCTGCATATTAATATTGAAAGAAGTAGCGAAAAGTAAATTGTCTGATGCTAAATCTGCTTTTGGAATGGTAAAAGAAAATTTATCATCATTTAAATTATTGTCATCTATTCTCTTTCCGTTAATGATAAAATGCGGGTCGCCAAATTGTGTGTTGGCACTGATTATTACATTCACTTCAACATTATTTTCTTTAAAGTGCGTAATTTTTACTGTTTTTTGAGGGATTTTTTTCATGTCTGTTAATTTTGGTGTTGTGTATTCCCTTCCAAATCCTATCTTAAAATGAGGAAGAAATTTTAGTTTTGATTACTTCAAATTTATGGTTTATAGCACTGGTTGTCAATTACCTCTTTGGGTACTATTTATTTAATATGATGAAGTTAACCGATTTTGCTTTATCAGTTTATGAAATCTGCTTTTAATTCATTTATTAAAATATTTACAACGATTCCATAGCCCGTTTAAATTCTCTACTTTTGCAGAATATTTCTACAGACATGCAAAAAGCTTTGATGTATTTCGCCCTGGGAACCGTAGTAAGTTTCCTTATCAATTATTTCTTTTTAAGTTCTGAAAACATCGGACTGGATAGTTACTATGCCTTTGCCTTTGGCTCAGCCTGGGGAATTGCTTATTATCTGGATACTCCTGATTTTACGCTGCCAAAGAAATTAGGCCTTTCATTTGTGGCAATGGGGCTTCTGGTTCTTTTAGGAACATTGATTTTTACGCTTGAACTGGCAATCCCTTCTATTCTGAAGTTTTCAACAGTTTTCGTTGCCTATTATTTATTTGCAAGTTTCAGAGGTAATAAATCTCTTAGAAACTAGTGCAGCATAATAAAGCTCAGATACATCAGCACCAGGAACATCAGAAGCAATCCGATATAATTAACAATAAATAATAAGGAGCCTTTCAGTATACTTATTCTTTTTTTTGTTTCATATACCCTGTGGTGCGCTACAAAGAAATAGATCGTCATATAAGTAGCCAGCGCCAGACATGTCAGAACATATAGTAAGGTAAGTATACTATTGTCCGGTAGGAAACTTGTGATTTTTTCTCCTACGATAAACATCAGCACTCCTAATAAGAGAAAGGAGAAATAATGAAGGGTGAAAATCCCATGATCAAAATACCACCATTTTCTCTTATTATGGAACAGCCATAAAAAGAATGCAAATATCGGGAGGTACACAAAAAGTGCTTTTGGAATAGTATGGATGAAGTTTTCCTTATATTTTTCCCAGATCTGATGTTTACTATATCCCTCTTCTTTTAGATCAAATACTTTATTTGCAATGGGACGCATCAATGTATAGATGCCAGTATTATCTTTAGCACGAATAGAATCATATTGCTTCATCGTGTAGGCTTTCATAATGGATGCTTCTTTAGTATCAAATGTACTGTCAAAAAGCTCATCCTTTTCCTGTTCGTCTTTTATCTTTAAAGTATCCAGCGTTTTTTGTGCTGCAGCAGCTGTTTCATGAGATAACAGACCTCCTTTCTGCAAATCTTTTACAACGTCTTTAGAGATTTTCTTTTGCTTTTCTGCTTTTACTTCTGTTTTAATAGAGCTGGGTTTCTCTGCCTCCTCTTTGGCATGAGGTATAAGATTGGGAAGAAAGAACGTAATAAAACTTATGAAAATATATAGTTTTACAGGTGCTACATACAATTGTCTTTTTCCTGCCAGATATTCCTTCGTAAGTTTGCCGGGACGGGTAAAAAGATACTGTATAGTTTTCCAGAACTGTCCGTCATAATGGGTGAAATCCTCTATGAAATGAGTAAAAAGAAAATGAAACGGCTGTCTGCTTTCAATGTTTTCCTGCCCGCAGTGGGGGCAAAACCTTTCTTCAACCTGATGTCCGCAGTTAAGACAGGTTTTATCATCTCGTAGTTTTCCGTGGCTCATGAATTATGGAATATGATTGTCACAAATATAATTATTTCAGTGAAAATATAATGATATGGGATGATTTTAAAGAGAACGTTAAAGTAAATTTAATAAAAGAAAGAGTTGAGGGAATAAACTCTTTGCTGGTTCATTGTGCTTTCAGAATCTTCGAAAGTGTTTTTTCATCGCCCATCAGTTCGCAAGATTTATGCCAAAGCTGTAAATAATGTTAAAATCTATTGATACTGGGGTATATAGCTAATAATATATAGATTAAATAAAATATGTTTTTGGGTTACAAAAATAATTTGTACCTTTGCACACCCTTTTAGGGGTAAATTATGTTTAATCTTTAACTAAAACGTGTGAATACATTAAGTTACAAAACTGTTTCAGCGAACAAAGCTACTGCTAATAAAGAATGGGTTGTGGTAGACGCTGAAGGACAGCCGTTAGGTAGATTAGCTTCTACGGTTGCAAAGATTTTGAGAGGTAAGCACAAAACGAACTACACACCTCACGTAGATTGTGGTGATAACGTAATCGTTTTGAATGCTGGGAAAATTACACTTTCCGGAAACAAGTGGGCTGATAAGACTTATATCTGGCATACAGGATATCCTGGTGGACAGAAGTCTATGACTGCGGCTGAACTTCAAAAGAAAGATTCTTTAAAGGTATTAGAGAAGTCTGTAAAAGGGATGTTACCTAAAAACAGATTAGGAGCTGCTATCCTTAAGAACCTTTATTTATATGAAGGAACTGAGCACAAACATGAAGCTCAACAGCCTAAAACAATTAATGTTAACGAATTTAAATAATTAATTATGTCTATAGTTCACAAAATCGGAAGAAGAAAAACTTCTGTAGCTAGAGTTTATGTAAAACCAGGTTCTGGTGTTATTACAGTAAACGGTAAAGACGCTAAAGAATATTTCTCTACAGATGTAATGGTTTACAAATTAAACCAACCGTTCATCCTTTCTGAGACTGTTGGTCAGTATGACGTTACCGTAAACGTATTCGGTGGTGGAAATACAGGTCAGGCAGAAGCTATCAGATTAGGTATTTCAAGAGCTTTATGCGAAATCAACGCTGAGTTCAGATTAGCATTGAAGCCAGCTGGTTTACTTACAAGAGACGCAAGAATGGTGGAAAGAAAGAAGCCAGGTCAGAAAAAAGCAAGAAAGAGATTCCAATTCTCAAAACGTTAAGATTTCTCGTTGGCAGATGGCTTATGGCTATTGGCTACAGGAATGTATTAAATTTTTTTTAAACTTAATCTCGGCGAAAAGCCCATTGCCAAAAGCAAAAAGCAGACCGCCAATTGCCCGTTACGTTTAGCATCCAAACGCTTCTCCCATCTAAAGAAGTTGTTGATTGTTTAAAAGACGGAAAGTAAACTAACAAAAACAGAAAACATGGCAAAAGCAAATGTAAAAGACCTTTTAGAGGCTGGCGTACACTTCGGTCACATGACCAGAAAGTGGAACCCAAATATGGCTCCATACATTTTTATGGAGAAAAACGGTATTCACATTGTAGACTTACATAAAACAGCAGTTAAATTGGATGAAGCTTGCAACGCTTTAGAAAAATTAACTTCTGCAGGTAAAAAAGTTCTTTTCGTAGCTACTAAGAAGCAGGCGAAAGAAGTTGTTGCAAAACACGCTTCTGAACTTAATATGCCTTATATTACAGAAAGATGGCCAGGTGGTATGTTAACGAACTTCGTTACTATCAGAAAGGCTGTAAAGAAGATGAATGCTATCGACAAAATGAAAAAAGACGGTACATTCGAAACTTTATCTAAAAAAGAAAGATTACAGGTTGACAGACAAAGAGCTAACCTAGAGAAGAACTTAGGTTCTATCGCTGACATGGTTAGACTTCCATCTGCTGTATTTGTAGTTGATATCTTAAGAGAGCACATCGCGGTAACTGAAGCTAAGAAATTAGGTATTCCAGTTTTCGGTATCGTTGATACAAACTCTGACCCAAGAAAAGTTGACTTCGTTATCCCAGGAAACGATGATGCTTCTAAGTCTATTGATATGATCCTTAGCGTAGTTTCTGAATCTATCAAAGAAGGTCAGTCTCAAAGAAAAGCTGATAAAGAAAAATCTAAAGAAGAAGGAGAAAAAGTATCTGCTGATACAGATGCTGATTTCGATGCAGAATAATTGAAGATTTTCTTTAATATAGGAAAAACGCTGGATCGAAATCCAGCGTTTTTTTATTTTTATATCGGATTACAGGCCGTCTTAGAGTACATTAGATGTATTGGTTTAATATTCCATTAAAAATAAAAACCTGCAGAATCCTGCAGGTTGTATTTAGTTTGAAAGCTTTATAGAATAAGAAGTGGTTATGAATTTTGTAGATTGGTACGTTGAGTTACATAAAACTCCGGATAATCTGTAGTTTTGATTTTTAGGAACCATCGTGTATCCAATCTTCCCTGCACCGATAGGGATTTTCTTGAAAAAATTACCCCCGCTTATTGTAAGTACCATATTACATGGCGATTTATTTTCAACCGAAATAGAAGTTCTGGGATTCTGTGGATCATCATTGTTAAGAAGATCGTTAAGAACTTCAGCTGTTTCCGGTTTGTAGGTCTTTATGAGTTCATTATATTCTCGTTCTGTATTGGCTCTGTTACCTGTTGAATTACCGTAGGATGTTCTTCCGGGATAACCGCCGTAATTTACATTACAGCCGGCAAGAATCACTGAAAATCCGGCAAAAACTAATAGCTTTTTCATACTACTATTTTATTTTTTGATTTTTCTTTTGTTTGATGGCTTCTTGTTCTGAACTTCATCCTTTTCGGTTGTGCTGTTTTCTATTTCTGCCGTTTTCGGGCTGTCAACCGTTACAAATATACTTTTTTTAATATCTTTCTGGGAGAAATATTTTATATCACAGATATTACTGCTTAGGGTATATGAACCTTTATTGATTACAATAAAATTTTCTCCGTGTGCAGGAACAGCGAGGTTATAATAGTCTTTTCCCTCAACCCGTAATACAATATTACAATCCGAATTATTTTTAAATAAGAGTATAGCCTCCTTTCGTGTAATATCTTCATTGAACATTGCGTTCAGAAGCTTCACTGTCTTTTCCTTATGTTCAGAAGAAGTTTCTGCGATAAGTTTTTTAAACTCTTCAGCATCATCTGAATTAGGATTTCTCATGATGTTTTTAGGAATATCGGAGATAACAGGCCTTGCTTCCATAGGCTTGGCTGTACGGGCACCTTTGGTCCATTCTGCATTTTTTAAGGCAATAAGCTTGGGCTTCAGTACGCTTTTCTTCGGATCATCAGGGTGCGTATTCTTAATATACTCTTCAATTTCTTTGATATCAATGCTTTTCAGAATGTCTTTATTTCTTTTTTTCTGTGCAGATATCAGGTTGGGGAACAGAAATGTGAAGATTAAAAATAATACGATTAAACGTTTTCTTTTCATCAATTGTTATTTTTATATCATCAGCTTATCCGGAATTTGATGTAAGTAATGGTTTTTCCTTTGGCTGAGAAAAGTTCTTCATAATATGTTTTGATATCTCTCAGATGTTCGGTGTTCGGGTCATACTCCGGAGCTCCATAGATGTCGTGATGAGCACTGATGATTTCATAGCCGGCTCCCTGTAAATAACCTAATGTATAGCCATGTAAAAACTCTGAATCTGTTTTCAAATGGATGATACCACCAGGCTTCAGAAATTTTTTATATCGGTTCAAAAAGTCAGGATGAGTTAATCTGTGTTTTGTTCTTTTGAATTTGATCTGTGGATCAGGAAACGTAATCCAGATTTCATCCACTTCATTTTCAGCAAAGAAATAGTCAACAAGTTCAATCTGGGTTCTCAGGAAAGCAACGTTATTCATATTGTTTTCTACAGCTTCTTTAGCGCCGAACCAGAATCTTGCCCCTTTGATATCAATTCCGATAAAGTTTTTCTCAGGAAATGCTTTTGCGAGTCCTACAGAATATTCGCCCTTTCCACATCCTAATTCCAAAACGATTGGATTGTCGTTCTTAAAAAAGTTTTCTCTCCATTTTCCTCTGAGTTCGAATCCTTTTAAGGCATCTTCTCTTGTAGGTTGGATTACATTTGGTAATATTTTGTTTTCTGCAAATCTTGCTAATTTATTCTTGCCCATTGAGTTATAAAATGAGTGCAAAAATACTAAAAATTTATGGAGAATCTTTGTCTTTTGAAGGTAAAAGACAGGAAGATACTTCAGTTAAAATTAAGATTAATGGCTTCCTAACGCTACCATAATTGGTCTTTCAATGGTTTTTTGTGAAGCATATTGAGCTCCGCAAACCAGACTGGAGAAAAGATACTGGCCTTTTTCAATAACAATAGAACCTTCACCCTGAGCCGGAACTGCCAGCCTGTACTTGGTGGTTCCCACGCCTTCAATCCTAACAATGATATTGCAGTCTGATTTATTCTGAATCATGACAATGCATTCCTTGGCATTAGGATCATTATTGAATAGAGAATTGAGGATTTTTACGGTTCTGTTTTTGTGCTCTACCGGGGACACTGCCATCAGCATATTGAATTCTTCAGCTTCTGCATTGGGAATCGCTGTATTAGCTGTTGCATTTACAACAAATGTATTCTGGGCATTACTTGGAGTATAGACAGTAGTGGGTTGTTTTGCTGCTAATTCAGCCTTATATTTTGCAATCTGTTTTTGTTTGATGATGGCGTTCATTTCATCAAAGGTAATCTTTGTAGAAGGCCTTCTTTTCAGCATAGCAAGCATTTCCTGCATATCTTTTACCTTCTGATCAGCAGGATGTGCGTTTTTGATGTATTCTCTCATCATTTCCATAACCCTGGGTTTCAGAACGGATCTTCGGGGATCATCAGGATGAGCGTCTCTTAGAAAGGCATTGATCTCATAGATATTTTTACTTTTCAGAATATCACTGTAGTCTTTCCCTTTTTTTTGAGCAGACACAGTAAATAAAAACATACAGCTAAGAAGTAAAAGTACTTTTTTCATTAATTAATATTTAATTAGGAATTCGGTGCTCCTCCTTTAATTTGTGTTTTGGTTGTTTAGTTTTATTGGATAACGAAATATCCTGTGTTTTTATTTTTAAACACATGTTTGTGAGATAAAATTAAACATATTTTTGAATAATGAAGAATTATATGTGGTAAAAGTTGAATAATTCATATTGAAAACATTGCGAATGGCTATTGGAAGACATTTTTCGGATATTCGAAAAAAAATAATCCATGTGTTGACATGGATTATTTAATTATTATTTGATCTGAATTTTTAGTTGCTGCTTACAACCTCTTGAAGATGAGAACTCCTAAGTCTTTTCTGATAGATCGGAAGATATTTTTCAATAGGAATTTTAATCGCTTCAAAATTGCCCGCCAATACATAAGCCTGAATATTTTCAGATGTATAAACAAACTGAAGGAAGTTATCAATCAGATTTTCAGGAATTTTAAATTTCGCAAAATAATCTTTTCCAAGGTAATTTTTAATCTGTGCAACAGAGCTATTCATTCTTTCGTAAGCCTGATAACGTTGTTTTTTCTTTCTTTCTCCGGAAAGGATGTCATAAATACTTTCAAGACTGAAGGTAAGACCTCCGTCTCTCAGCCCGGCTACAGGAAGTTCAGGTGGTGTTCCGTCACCTTTCGGCTCGGGAAGGCCAATAACTTTCTTAAGCGCATATGCTTTGTCTTCTTTTCTTAAAGCGTTCACATCATAGCGAAGATTCCCTGTAGGTTTGAACCTGCTGAGAACGATTTCCTGAATTTCATAATACGCGATTTTAAGCTCAACAAGGTTTTTTTGTTGCATTAACTGAGGAGTCAGCTTAATATCTTTTCTTTCAGTAACAATAGAGGTAAACCGGATCACATCCCCTGCGTTGGCAGGAATATTAAAATTACCGTTGTAGTCCGTAAGAACGGTTTTCTGTGTATTCAGGTTTGTGACATAGACCTGATTGAGATATAAAATAGAGTTGTCTCTCAAAAATACCTCACCGGAATATATTTGTGCATTAATTTTTGCCAGAAAAACCAATAGCAGTAGAGTAAACAGTTTCTTCATATAATGCGCAAAATTACATAGAAATAAAGCAATTCTACCTTATTAGATTAAGAATAGTGGTTAAAGTTATATTAAACTTTGGGATTTAATTGTTAAGGAGTGTTAGAAATTTACCATTCATTTAAAAAATGGAAGATTTAAGTAAAAAAGCCGGAAGAAAAAGCAATTGAAATACTTTACGCTTTCTTCCAACTTTTTTGCTATTGTCTGTGTTTTACCAACAGCCAGCTCGAGTATTTTACCAAGAGGGTAGAGCCATATTCTGTCCAGGTGATAAAATACCAATAATTTGCTGTAGGAACATATCTGCCACCAACTCTTCCGTCCCAGGTATATCTGTTTTCTCGAGTCCCTCTGAAGACTTCCGCACCATATCTGTCAAAAATACGGAATACCAGATTTTCATTCTTCATTAATTCAGAATAATCTATTGCTTCATTATAGCCATCTCCGTTCGGTGTAATTGTATTAATCAGATTAATGACAGCAAATGATTTCTTAACATCTTCACACATTCTGGAATCTTTTACAAATACATTGTGAGCTCCTCTGGGAACGTTATAGAATACATTGGAACTTTGCCAAACCACACCATCCAATGAATATTGATAAGGAGGTGTGCCTCCACTTACCCCAACTTTTACTGTTGTTCCGTCAATCTCAATAGATGTTATGACAGGAAGGGGTAATTCTGTAACGTTTACATATTGCTTATATACGCAGCCATTAAAGGTGAGTTCTACCCAATAACTTCCCGGAGGAACATTGTTAATAGAAGGCGTAGTAGCACCTGTACTCCACAGGTATCTTTCAAAGCCAGGTCCGGCATCAAGTTTCGTAGTGGTGTTAGGGCAAATAGTTTTATCTTTTAATATATCCGATTTTTTAGGCACTTTAATGTTTATTTTAAGTGTACCTACTTCAGGGCAAACCCCATTTTTTTCAAAACGGATATAATAAGTCTGTGAATTTGTAATATTAACAGGTGATAAAACCGCATTTACATTGTTCTGAGCATCTGCTAAAGTAGCATGGAAAGTGAACGTAACACCCGGATCCAATGTAAACTGAGGAATAAATTGAGCTAAATTGACACTTTTTATTCCATCCAGGTCATCATCACAGGTACTTTCTGTAACGTTTTGGGTAATCAATGTTAGCTTTGCCCCGATACTCAACTGTAATGGCTTGATGACAGAAGCACATCCATCCGGAGAATCTACTCTGATGTAAATTGTCGTAGTAGCCGTGTAGCTCCAGTTGTTGGGAAGTGTATTATTGTTTCCGGCGTTAGCATCTGCCATACTTGCATAATATCTTACATTGGTAAAATAATTTGGATTATTAAGTACAATAGGGGTAATGTTGGAAAGTGTAACAGTCACTGTTCCGTCCAGATTATCATCACAGAAAACCCCGTTGTAATTGTCCAGAATAATAGCTTTATTGAAAAGAGATAATGTTATCTGCGCAATACTTTTACAGCCAATATTGTTATTTACAACTGCGTATATAATCGTACCATTAGGGGCAGTGTAAGCTGTTGCATTGGTTATTAATGCTGCAGCATTTTCATTCTGAGCATCTACAAGTGTAGGATAATATGTAATGGTAACAGGAGAACTGCTGCTAACATTTGCTGTAGTCAGATCAAAGGTTCCCTGTCCGTTGATATCACAGGCATGTAATGCTGCATTCGTTACTGAAAGAGTCTGAATATTGATGGTTACAGTTACTGTTTCACAATCCGGAAAGTCAGGGTCATTTCCGCAGAATGTATATGTAAATGTATCTGTTCCTGTTGTACTGGGATTATTAACAGTGTAAGTAATAGCGCCTGTAGCAGGATTTATAGCAATCGTACCTAGTGAAGGAGCTGTTGTAATTGCTACAGTGCCGGGATCTGGAGTTTGTGATGAACTACTGAATGCAGGAATTATAGTTTTTGCATTACAGACGTTGTATGAAATATTGGATAATTTTGTGCAATTCAGAATTTTAAACTGTTCAGTGACTAAAGGAGCACAACTACCCATCGTTACAGAGCAGGTATAATACCCCGGTAATGTAGGAGTGATAGAAGAAGTAGTGGCTCCGGGAATAATAGCCCCGTTTCTGTACCATTGGTAGGTATCATAGATGAGCGGGTCCACAGTAAGGACTACTCCGGGAATACAACCGCTACCAGATTGTAAAATAACGGGCTGCGTTGGAAAACCTGCAAAAAAACCTCCGTATCCTACAGCATCACTGCCAGCAGTAATTCCTGCCATAATTGCTTTATCTGAAACTATAGTAATATTCCCTGCTACATTGGGGATCCCGTAAGTAACCCAGTTGGTGGTACCTGTCATATTATAAGGTCCGGTAAATGCAGGAGGATTGGTGCCGTTTACTGTAAGGTTAGCTCCTCTTTCAGTAATAATATTTAGTTTTGTTGGAATGTTCAGAATTCCCCCGGGATTCCCATTGGAATGAACAAAGTTTTCATTGATAAGTCCCAGTTCATTAATCTGTTTCGGAAGGTAACAGTTCAAAGCCGGAATAAAATTGAATCCTCCGGTAGCTGTTTCGTTTCCTGTATTCGAAGCTCCTGCTAAAATTTGATAAACATAAGCGTTTTTAGATGTCTTCAGGTATAAATTGTAATGTCCGTTTCCCTGAAGAGTATATTTGGAATCAGGAATAACAAAATATTTTCCTTCATTTATAGTTGCTATAGGAAGAATTTCATTATTGACAAAGATCTGAGTATTGTTTTCAGTAGCAATTACAATGGCTCCTTCCATGTGAGAACCAATCGGGCCGTTGCCCTTTACAAGAGCAAACTCATTTCCCAGCCTGTTGACAGGTACTGACTGGTCCATTAAAATATCTGAACTGGATGGAAAGTTTCCTGCATATTGTCCGTTAAAATTTCCATTAGTGACATTAATGGGCTTATTTGAAGTGATTTTTGAACCAATAAAGCCGTCAGAGTTTCCGGCTATATTGCCGATCCCGTCAATAATGTATGATTGTCCTTTATTTAAAGTAAAAGTTATTGTCGGATTCGTAGCTCCGGTCATTCCGTTTGAAAACTGAACAGTAGGGCTATATCCGGAAATGGTAACAGTTGTATTATCTTCAGTTGCGAGTACACTGGTCATAAAGTTCAGAATACCATTGCTCACAGTGATAGGAGCAGAAGCTGTATAGAATTTTTGCCCTGTGGAGGGAATTCCTTTGGAAGTAATTATTTCTGCATGATTGAAGACTGAAAATCTTAAATTGGCATAAAAAGGAAATTCTGCCTTAAGGTATAATCCTTTGGTTGTTGGTGTAAATAAATCCGTCTGCAGTTTGGTGATAATATAATTCCTTAATACATCAAATTTCTGCGGGTTATTTTTACTGATATTAACGGTTCCGATCAGAACATTATTGTTATAAATACTTACTGGAAAAGGAGTTGTTCTGTTGGTAGATAAATACAACTTCTGATAGGGAGTGGATGAAACTGTTCTGTCTATCATGGGGGCAAACCAATGCTCTCTGTCCAATTGGGAAAAAGCAGAGGTGAAAATGCAAAACATAAACAAAAAAGATAAAATTTTTTTCATTCAGCGGTAGTCTTTATCACAAATTTAGTAATAAAAAGTATTAAATTTTTGAAAACAGCATAAAAAAAATGATTTCGAAATTGCAGTTAAAAATAAATTAAATCTATATTATTTTTTTGTTTTTGCACTATCTAAAAAATAAATTTAGAGATAAAATAAAATAAGCTGCGATTGTACAATCGCAGCTTATTAAATATAGTTTTAAACTAATTATTACTCTCTGTTCTTAACAAGGATCCAACCCGTATATTTTATTGGAGTCTTCTCCTTATTAGATTCATTCCATGTAATATGATACCAGTATGTTCCTGTTCCCAATTTCTTATCAAAATGTTTTCCGTCCCATCTGTAGTTATTGAATCTGTTTCCGGTGAATACCATATTTCCGTATCTGTCATACACTACAAAGCTTAGGTTTTCTTTATAAGCAAGCTCACTGTAATCAATGTAATCATTTACGTTATCCCCATTAGGAGTAATAGCATTTAACAGATTAGGAATGGTAAGTTCTACAGCAATAGGGGTACAGTTATAAAAATCTTTTACATAAAAAGTATGCTGTCCTCTTGTCAAACCCGTAAAAGTATTTGAATCCTGCCAGTTAGCAGTTCCGTCAACTGCATATTTGTAAGGAGCTTTACCGCCGTTGACAATTACAGTTGCTGTATTGTTGTTGATCTCAACAGTTTGGATTACCGGATCTTCCACTTTTTTAACTTTTACTGTCTGTGTAAGGAAACATCCGCTTTTACCAAGAATTACTGTATATTCTCCAACACCTACATCTCTGATGCCTGAAGTGGTAGCACCAGTGCTCCATTGGTATGAATCGTATCCTGGACCGGCATCCAGATTAGTTTTTGCGTCCATACAGATATACTGATCTACAAGTACCGGTGACTTTTTGATAGGAAGTACAATCAGTTCAATTTTCGCATTTGCGGTACATCCTTCAGCAGTGGTTACTTTTACATATACAAATCCTCCTGTTGAAGGGAAGTTTTCCGGAGTGGTAATTTCATTGATCCCTGCAGTAAGATCATTCAGGGTACGATAATATTTTTTTACAACAGCGTTATAGTCTGTTACCTTAGCTTTCGTAAGATCGAAATAAGCATAAGGTGCCACATCATACCAGCAAGCTTTAATGGATGTATCCGTAACAATGAATGGTACTACAGTAAGGTTTAACGTCACCTGTTCACAATCGGTAAACTCAACTGAGTTTCCGCAGAATTTATAAACTATTTTATCCGGGCCTAAATATCCGGGATTAGGTGTATAAGTGATTGTTCCGTTTGGATTCACTACAGCTGTTCCTTTCGTAGGAGGGGTTAAAATTACTACTGTACTTGGAACCACCGTTTGTGTGGAAGAAGTAAATGTAGGAGTTATAATTTTTGTAGAACAAGCATTTAATGCCTGAGTTGTTTCTTTTAAACAGGTTTGTACTTTATAGATTGGAGTTGTCACAGGTGGACACGTACCCATTGTTACTTTTACGGTATAGTTTCCTGACTGTGTAGGTGTGTAAGTATAAGTAGTTGCTCCAGGAATAGCTACTCCGTCACGGTACCATTGGTATGTTTCGTATCCGTCATCTACTTCCAGAATAATTCCCGGAACACATTCTCCTGCTTTCTTGGCGATAACAGGAATGGATGAGAATCCGGCAAAATATCCTCCGTACCCTGCTGTACTATACCCCCCATTGATCCCTGCTGTTACAGCTTTTGTGGAATTAATTTTAATATTTCCTGTTACTCCTGTTATTCCATAAGTAACCCAATTACTGTTTCCTGTTAATGGAAATGGTCCGTCTGTAGCAAGGGGAGGAACATCGTTTACTAATACAGTGGCGCCCGCTTCAGTTAGAATATTTAATTTTACGATTAAGTCTCCTTGTGTAGTACTTGCTCCGCCTGGACCAAGTGGCATCTCATTAATTTTACCGATTTCATCAATTTTTCTCGGCAAGAAACAGTTTAATGGCGGAATATAGTTGAATCCGTTGGTTGCAGCATTTGATCCGATTCCTATAAACTGGTAAAGATATACATTCTTGGTAGTTGAAATAAACATATTGGAATGTCCAGTACCTTGGCTTACATAGCTTGTTTCATTGATTCTATACCATTGTCCCGATGCAAGTGTTGCAACAGGAGTGGTTCCACCGTTTAAATAAACTTCCGTGTTATCTTCAGTAGCAATAATAAGTCCTCCTTCCATGTTCAGGTTAGGAGCTGTAGATCTGGTTTTTACCATTGCGAATGTATTGCCAAGCCTATCAACCGGAACTGATTGATCCAGAATAGGATCTGTACCGGATGTTGGGGTTGAGAAGTTACCGTTGCAACTTCCATTGGTAAGAGTTACAGGCTTATCTGCAACCACTTTGGCTCCCATGAATCCTGTTTTGTTAGCAGATTGCGTTCCAGAGCCTGCAAAAATGAAAGATTGTCCTTTCTGTAATGTAAAGGTATGAGAATTGCTGGTTGGAGTTCCGTTGATAAAAACTACTCCGGCAGTAGGGTTCCATGTTACAGTGACATTAGTATTATCTTCAGTAGCCAGGATGCCGGCAGTAAAATTGTAAAAACTGCTGGTATCAGTATTAGGACTTTGAGCAACAAAAAAAGTTTTCCCAATTCCTGCCTTTCCTTTGCTGGTAATAACCTCCCCGTGTATATCCTGAGCAAGTCTTAAACTGCAGTAGAATGGTTTTGCTCCTTTCAGATAGAGTCCCTTATTGATAACAGTAAAAGCATCAGTTGTTGAACCTGTAGAAATAAGGCCGTTGGCAACCTTATAGGTTTGTGGGTTACCTTTGCTGATCGTAACTGTAGTAATAGGAGCGTTATTGTTGTAGATTATCACATCAAAAGGTGTAGGCGAGTCAGTAGAAAGATATATCATGTTGGTATAGCTTCCGTAACTGTCATAATAAGGAGCAATCCAATGCTCGGTATCCCTTTGTGCAAAGAGTGTATTAATTGTCAAAAAAATTAATACCAGACTGAGTAGAAATCTTTTCATGTGTATGGAATTAGGATTTCTACAAAAATAAAATAAAAAATGAATTACTTTTAATAAAATTTAAATAAATGTTAAAAAAATACCCTCAATTTTTAACTAAAAGCTATATTGGGTATGAAACTGGTAATTTGAAGTTTGCTTGGTCATAATATATAAGCTGAATTGTTATAATTATAAAGGTATTTAGAATAAAAAATCCCGGTGAATTCACCGGGATTCAATATTTTTTTGGAAAGATTGATTAAGCTAAGCTTACTCTTACAAATCCTGTTACTTTTAAGTCTGCGTTTACAGATTTTACATAATCAGCAACTGAGATACTTCCGTCTTTAATGAAATCCTGGTGTACCAAAGTGTTGTCTTTGTAGAATCTCTGCATTTTACCTTTAAGGATGTTATCGATAATGTTTGCAGGCTTACCTTCTTCAGTAAGTTTGTGTCTTTCGATCTCTAGTTCTCTGTCAATAGTTTCCTGAGAAACAGCGTTTTCGTCAAGAGCAATTGGGTTCATTGCAGCAACCTGCATAGAAACAGCTTTAGCAGCTTCTTCAGCTCCGTCTACTTTAGCAGAAAGAGAAGTAATAGCAGCAATTTTGTTTCCTGCGTGGATATAAGCTCCTAAGAAAGCTCCCTGGATTCTTTCGAAAGAACCGATTTCAATTTTCTCACCGATAACTCCTGTTTGCTCAACTAATTTCTCAGCAACAGTAATTCCGTGGAAGTCAGTAGCTAAAAGTTCTTCTTTAGTAGCTGCGAAGATTGCCATTTCAGCTAGTTCGTAAGCTAGCTCAATGAACGCTTCATTTTTAGCAACGAAGTCAGTTTCACAGTTTAAAGAAATTACAGCACCTAAAGTGTTGTCTTCGTTTACTCTTGCGATTACTGCACCTTCAGTAGACTCTCTGTCAGCTCTGTTAGCAGCAACTTTTTGTCCTTTTTTTCTAAGGATATCTACCGCTTTTTCGAAGTCTCCTTCAGCTTCAACTAGAGCTTTCTTGCAGTCCATCATACCTGCACCTGTTTGGTTTCTTAATTTAGCTACGTCTGCAGCAACTGGTGTATAAGACATAATATCTATTATTTTTTATTTAAAGATTAGTATTAATTTTTAGCTTAATTTTAGAGCAGTGCAAAGATAATGATTTTAATGATAAACTAAAAAATGACTTTTCACGTTATTAATATATTTAATACTATTTTAAAGGTTTGATTAATGAAAAAAATCTTCTTCCTTCTATTTATATGCATTTTTGCTCTAGGTTTTTCCCAAAAAAAGAAAAAAACAAAATCTAAAGCTGTTGTTGAGAAAGAAACCGTAATTATCTATACAGAACAGGAAGCTGAGACTTCAAAAGAGGCGAGAGTAATTGCCGGCTTTTTAAAACAGAATCCCGGACATGCCAAAACAGACTACTTCAAAAGGAAACTGATTGATATTATTATGGCGGATAATTCCCCTGAAGCAAAACCAACCATTAAGCCTATCAGTAAGGAAAAAATTGAAAATATTGTTAAGAATAATGAATTGAACAGCGGAAAGACGATAGCCACTAATAAAACATATACTGCCAATGGGAAACCTGTTTCTAATAATACAGCAGCTGCTATAGAAGCTTTAAAAGAGGAAAGAAGAACAACTAACTTTGCATCTGTAGGTTCTGCAAAAAGTGCCGGTACTTCTAAAGCTGGACCCAGTGAAGAAAATAAAAGAACAGCAGCAATGCTTACACACCTTTTTAATAATGATATTAATAAAAACGAAGCATATATCAATATTAAAAACAGATCCACCTGCAATCTTATTGTAAAGATAAGTGGTAAGAAATATTATAATCTCAGTGTACCTGCCAAAGGAGAAAATTTTATCCTTGTAGATAAAGGTGAATATGTGCTGACCACAATGGTTTGTGATGCAAAGTATTCATCCTTGAAGAAAATCACCCAGGATATTGAAATTGCACTGAATATTGAATAGGATTTTTAATTAATAGAATAGAGGAAAACTAAAGCAAAAAGGTTAAGAAATTTTTTCTTAACCTTTTTATTTTTATCCTTTAAACTGACCCATCGCAATGAACTTGTCCTGTCTCTGGGTTTCAAGCTCCTGTCCTGTGAATTTGGAGAAAGTTTTGATGTTTTGTAAAATCGAATTTTTCAGGTTCAAATAGGTTGTCTCCTGATCATAATGAGCGCCACCAAGTGGTTCTTCAATGATTCCGTCAATGAATTTTTCTCTTAATGCGTCCTGCGGAGTAAGATTTAATGCATTGGCTGCATCTTCCTTATGATCCCAGTTTCTCCATAAGATAGAAGAGCAGCTTTCTGGTGCAATTACCGTATACCATGTGTTTTCAAGCATATATACTTTATTTCCAACACCTATACCTAGTGCTCCGCCGCTGGCTCCTTCTCCGATGATGTAAGTGAAGATCGGAGTTTTCAGCTGCACCATTTCAAAAATATTTCTTGCAATAGCTTCTCCTTGTCCTCTTTCTTCTGCTTCCAATCCAGGATAAGCTCCCGGTGTATCTACTAAGGTTACCACAGGGATATTAAATTTTTCAGCAAGCTTCATTAGTCTTAAAGCTTTTCTGTATCCTTCCGGATTTGGCATTCCAAATCTTCTGTGCTGTCTTTCTTTTGTCGTTCTTCCTTTTTGAGTCCCTATGATCATTACTCTCTGACCATCCAAGGTAATCAATCCTCCAATCATTGCCGGATCATCAGCGAAATTTCTGTCTCCATGAAGTTCTAAGAAACTGCCTTTATCTGCCATTCCGTGGATGTAGTCTAATGTATAAGGACGATCCGGATGACGGGACAGTTGTACTCTTTGCCAAGGTGTAAGATTTCCATAGATTTCTTTTTTCTTTTCTAAAATCTTATCCTCAATCTGGCTGCATGCTAATTTTACATCAACACCACTTTCTTCTCCTACTAAAGAACACGTCTGGTATTGGTCCATCAATTCTTTGATAGGAAGTTCGAAACTTAAATATTCCATTTCTTGAAGTAAATTAAATCTTTCAAATGTATGAAAAATTATGGTTATTCTATTTAAAATTATTTATAGCATTGTTTATTCTGGAGATACTTTCCTCTTTACCAAGGGTTTCCAGAATATCCGGTACATCCGGTCCTTTCAATTCTCCTACCAGGGAAAGACGTAAAGGCATCATCACTTTACCCATGCCTAATCCTTTATTTTCGGCGAAATCATGCATGGTTTGCTTCAGGATTTCAGCAGTAAAGTCGGCAGATTCAAATGTTGAAGCCAATTCACCTAAAATGGACGATGTTTCATCATTCCATGCTTTTTTCGAAGCCTTTTCATCATAGGAAGTTGGTGCTTCAAAGAAGAATTTTCCGTTTTCATAGATATCTTTAGGGAAAGTTGCTCTTTCTTTCATCAGGTGAATAACCTTTAGTAACTTTTCATCAGATACACCGGAAAGATCAAGGTCTGTATTTTTCAGGATCTGAAGAAGTTCTTCGTCAGAATTCATCTGAATATACTGATGATTAAACCATTCCGCTTTTTCTTTACTGAATCGTGCGCCTGCTTTATGTACTTTATGAAGATCGAATTCCTTAATCATTTCCTCCAAAGGAAGAATTTCCTTATCATCTGCCGGAGACCACCCCAATAGCGCTACCATATTGATGAAAGCATCAGGAAGATAACCGTTTTCTCTGTAACCTTTAGAAATTATACCAGTAGCGGGATCTTTAAAATCAAGAGGAAATACCGGGAATCCGAACTTATCTCCGTCTCTTTTGCTTAATTTCCCTTTTCCTTCAGGTTTTAAAATTAAAGAAAGGTGTGCAAATTGTGGCGCTTCCCATTGCATGGCTTCATATAATAAGGTATGAAGTCCCAAAGAAGGGAGCCATTCTTCTCCACGGATAACATGAGATATTTCCATTTCATGGTCATCGATAATGTTGGCAAAATGGTACGTTGGCATTCCATCATTCTTTACCAGAACTTTATCATCTAAAGTATTTGTATTTACAGAGAATTTCCCACGGATAATATCCTCAAGATTCAATACTCTGTCCACAGGCATTTTAAATCGTACTACATAAGGAATTTTTTCATCCAGCAATCTCTGAACTTCGTCTTCTGAAAGGGCGAGACTGTTTCTCAAACGGTTTCTTGTTTTATTATCATAGGAAAAGACATCACCTCTGGCTTCGTATTCTGCACGGATGGCATCCAGTTCTTCTGCAGTATCAAAAGCGATATAAGCATAATCTGTTTTCAGGATCTGCTCAGTATATCTGTCGTAGATATCTCTTCTTTCAGATTGTCTGTAAGGAGCAAACTTTCCTCCTTTTTTAGGACTTTCATCAGGGATGATTCCGCACCATTCTAATGCTTCCTCAATATATTCCTCAGCTCCTTCTACATATCTGGCGGTATCAGTATCTTCAATTCTCAATACAAACTCACCACCCTGGTTTTTAGCAAAAAGGTAATCATATAATGCGGTTCTTACGCCTCCCAAATGTAACGGTCCTGTAGGACTTGGAGCAAAACGTACTCTTACTTTCTCCATTTCAATTTAAATTTTTGCAAATTTACTTAATTTATAGTTTTTAAAAGTGCTGTGGAACTTAATTTTAACGAGTTTTTTTAAGAAGTACTTAAAACAATATAGCAGGCCTTAAGACCTGCTATATTAGATGTGTATTGTTTAGTTTACCATTGGAAATCACTAGCTCCTTCAAGCTTATATTCATTTCCGTTTACAGTGGTAGTAAATGTACCTCCAATTCTTGCTGTTTTAGGAGCCCAAACATAATCTTTTTTGCCACCTGTATTTCTTATAACGCTTCCATAATCTGACAAAAATCCAAGTGTCTCAATCTCACCTATGCCTGAACCATAAAATCTTGCATAAGCATCTAATGCAGGCCTCATTGAACTAGGATATAGAACCCATTGGCCATTAACATATGCATTAGATCCTATTTGAGTAAAATTACGATAAAATGTAAGTCCTAAGTCATCCTTATGCTTCTCAACACCCACATGCCATGTAAGATTGTATACTCCATTTGATAATAAAACGCCTTCTTTCACTGAAACTACTCCTATATATTTTCCTGTTGAAGTTTCGGACTTTATAGTAGAAAGTTCATTAATATCTGTAGTAATAGCTGTTTCATAATCGAGTGTTGGCTCCACTGTATAGATTGACTTTCTTAAATACTTAGAATATTTCTGGAATAAGCTGTCTGCTTTTTCTTTATCAAATAATACAAGAAAGTTGATTTCGTCTGCCAGATTCTGAAGACTTGTAAATTTAAAAGATTCTCTTTCCTTATAGACTGATTTTAGCTTTAAATCATGATAAAAGGTAGCATTCTTTTCAACATCGTTAGATGGTGAGGTTGCTGTAAAGCTTTTGAATTCAGACGAAATTCTTTTTTCTTCGTCTTGTCTGAATTTGCCAATTCTATTAGTCAGATCAGAGACTTTTTCTGTTGCTTTAACTTCATTTGAGTTTTCTATGCTGTCATTTGTGCAAGAAAGCATAGTAGCTCCAATTGATACCGCCAATATAAGATTTGTTAATTTGAAAGATTTTCTTTTCATGTCTGTTTTATTGATTATTTTATTTGAATGTCGTATTAAAACTATAGTACCATATTTTTTGAATGGTGCGAATATAATAATTATTTCTTTATTTCGTGATTAATTAGATTTAAAATTTCCAATATTAAATAGGGTTTAATTATGGTTGTTTATAATTTTAAATTCACTATGTTATGATATTTTGTTCTTTTTCTTTAAAATATTGTAATAATAACATATGGTTTATAATATTTTTTAGCATAATATAATTTTATGATAAGTTACCTCGCCATTTACTTTTCAGTTTTGGATTATTGCTGGTAGCAGATTCTTATTAATCTTATTTTAATTAAAAATTAAATTCACGTAATAATGATATATATCAGTGCTTAATCCTTTTTTCACTCGTTGTTGAATATTATATTTGCAAAAACTTTTAAATAACCTATGAAAAAACAAATTTTATTTTGCTTCAGTAGTCTACTGATGCTTTTTATGAGTTCATGTTCTTCAGAAGATCTGAATCCTGAAGTAACTCCGGAAAATTCTGCTAAAACCAATCGTTTGTCAGCCGCTAAATTCGCAGGAGATGGAATTTACGATGTGCTGGGACATGGTTATAATGTTGCCGGTGAGTATGCCAATGCTACTGCTGCTGGTTTTAAAGTGATCGACATTGACCGTTTTAAATTGGAGCAGGCAAGCAGATTAATCAGCGAAAATACATTCTCACAGGAATACACCGAAGAATATGGAGAAAATGCAGAATCATATTCTAAGATGGTTTCCACTAAAGTCAACGCTACTGCCGGTATTCCATTGTTCAAGAAAACACTTTCAGTAGGATTCAATTCTGCAGTAACTACCAACAATAAGTTTGAGGGAAAATACATCTACGGAAGCTATAATCTTACGATTAAACAAAAAAGAGTAAGATTCAATGCTACTACAGATATGCTGGGAGATTACCTGACCCCGGAATTTGCTCAGGATTTGCAGACAAAAACCCCACAGCAGATTGTACAGGATTATGGAACACACGTAGCAGTTGATATCTATACTGGAGCGAAACTGGATGTTTTATTCCAGGCGGAAACAAGAAGTCAGAGCCGTGACCGTGCTGCAAGAATTGGTGTAAAGGTAGGAATGAAGGATATCTTTGATGTAGATGTTACCAATGATGTAAATACTTCAGAATCATCCATGAACTATTCTAAAAAATTGGCTTATAAAACAAGAGGGGGAGATCCTTCAAAAGGGCTTGTGGGAGATCTGAATCTTGATCAGACCAATCCTAAGATTAACATTTCCAACTGGCAAAACAGTTCTAATGCGAGCAATTCAGTCCTTGTAGATTTCGGAAGTAACGGATTGGTTATTATTTATGACCTAGTAAAGGATGCTGCTAAAAAAGCTCAGCTTAAGGCTTATGTAGATCAGTATCTGATTGACAATAAAGTGTACATGGAATTCAATACAATTCCAATTTACAGATATTACAATGGAGTAGATCATTATTATACAAAAACTCCGGGAAGCTACAGCGGATATTCTTTTGAAGGAACAGAGTTTAATGCATTCTTATATAAAGCTCCGAACACTATTCCTATCTACAGATACTGGAATGGTAAAGATCACTATTATACAAGAACTCCGGGATATTACCAGGGATATGTAGATGAAGGAATCGAGTTTAACGCTTTTGCTACTCAGGAGCCTAATACAGTTCCAATCTACAGATATTGGAATGGTAAAGATCATTATTATTCAAGATCAAGTGTGAGACCTTCCGGATATGTATATGAAGGAATTGAATTCTACGCATACTAAATAAAATATTGATATTTTACAAAGGAGCCGTCTCAAAGCTGAGACGGCTCCTTATATTAATAAAATGAGTATTCAGAAACATTTTCGTTGTAAAAAGAACACTGAAAGAATATTTCCGGTGCGCTTATCATTAAAAATGTATTTTTGTAGCTTATAAATTTATTTATCAATGAAAAAAGCAATATGCCTTTTTATAGTTGGAGAAAAATATCAGAAAATATTTAATAAAAGTAAGGTTCAGTTTGAGAGGTATGCACAAAAATGTGGAGCAGATTTAATCATTCTTGACAAGCCTTTGGATGAAACTTTTTATCGCCCTTTGTTATCCCAAAAATTATTGATACCATCTCAAACAAGGCAATACGATATTGTTTTGTTTTTGGATCTTGATATTATGATATCGGAAAAAGCACCATCTGTTTTTGAATATCTTCCCGAGAATAAATATTTTGGAGCAGTCCTTGATCCAAGGGGTACAGAAGAATTTAACAGGACATGGGGGCATATCCCAAGAATATTAGAAGAAACTTCCGAAATATATTTTACAGATAGGCATTTTGAAACTCATCCTTTATTAAAGGGAAGTATTAATGGAGGAGTATTTATTTTTCGCCCAAAGAAAGTGGCTGATATATTTAAAGACTATTATTTTTCTGAACATAATCAGGGAGAATTGAATAGCTTTGAGGAAACTCCCTTGGCATATATCTCTCAAATCAATGAATGGTTTGAAGCGCTGCCCCCTGAATTTAATGTTCAGGTTATGTATAAAATAAAAGGAACCAATAAAGGAAATCAGATTGAGGCTGAAGAGAAAAATATTCCAAAATTCATAAAAAAGTATTTTTATAAAAAGAATGAATACTGTATGCTTCCTACAAAAACATATAAAAACTTTGTAAGAAATATTATTGCAGAAAATTATTTTGTTCACTTTGCAGGTAACTACCCGATAATTTATAATTAATGAAATGAAAGTCATTAGAAAAATATTAAAAAAAATCGTAAGCATTTCTTATGGTATAACAGTGAATAACGAAGCTGATGAAATTGCCCGCCTTTTAAATGCTTTGCTCCCCTCCATAGATAAAAATGATGAGGTTATTGTGCTGCAGGATATTACTCATAAAAATCAACAAGTTGCAGATATCCTGGATACATTTGGCAACAAGATTATCCGGATAGAAGCACGGCTGGATGGAGACTTTGCAACCTTCAAAAATAATCTGATAAAAATTGCCGCTAAAGACTATTTGTTTCAAATTGATGCGGATGAGATCCCTGAACCTTCCCTGATAGAAGAAATAAAGCCTTATCTCTTTAAAAAAAGGAAAAAAGATGTTTTCATGGTTCCCAGAATCAATATTGTAAACGGAATTACCGATGAGCATATAGAGCGTTGGAAATGGCAGGTAAATGATAAAGGATATATTAATTTTCCGGATTATCAGCATCGTATTTTTAAACTTAACAGAGGTATCAAATGGGAGAATAAGGTGCATGAAAAACTTTGTAATTATAAAAAAATTGCAGGTCTTCCGGCATCAGATTATTCCATGTGTCTGCTCCATATTAAAGAAATTAAAAGACAGGAGCAGCAAAACTCTTTTTACGACACTATTGTATAAATAGCCTATGAGTATAAAAGTAATTTTAGACGCAGATGTTATAGCAGATTTCTACAAGGATAACAGGACCGGAATTTTCAGGGTTACTTTGGCCTTTTTTCGGGAATTAATTAAGAGTAATGGCATAGATGCATTCTATTCTCACCTGAGTGTATTTCATAACGAGACCTCTACAAAAGAAATTGATCATTTTTTTTCTGAAAATTCCCTGTCAGTAAAAAAGGCTAACCAGAGATACAGAAGGCCTTTTTTACCGTTTAGAAAAGAAAAGCTTTTCCGTCACTTTTACTATAAAATGGGAATTTATAATTATAAAAACATCCATTTTGAAGAGGTTTTTAGCCAGGCTGAAATTTTTCATTCTTTTTATTATCCCATTAATAATGAGATCAGGAAGTATGAAAATCTAAAAAAAGTGGTTACCATCCATGATCTGATACCAATTATGTTCCCGGATCTGCACTTTAATGCAACGCTTATAGAAAATATAATAGAAAGTATAGGAAAGGATGGATATGCTGTCTGCGTCTCAGAAAACACAAAAAGAGATTTGCTTAATTACGCGCCTCATCTCAACCCTGAACATGTATTTGTTAATTTACTGGCAGCCTCAGACTCTCTTTTTTATGTGTGTGACAATGCTGAAAAATTTAACTCGGTAAAAGAAAAATATAATCTTCCGGAAAAGTACTTTTTAAGTGTAGGAACTTTAGAGCCACGCAAAAATGTAGATTTTGTAATCCGTAATTTTATTAAAGTTATAAAAGAAAATAATATTGAGGATTTAGGGCTGGTGCTAGTAGGTGCTAAAGGGTGGGATTATGATAAAATTTTTGATGAGTACAATAATGCACATGAATTAAAAGATAAAATTATCATTACAGGAAGGGTACCGGATGAAGATCTTGCCAGTTTGTATAGTCATGCTCACTCATTTTATTACATGTCTTTTTATGAAGGCTTTGGGTTGCCTCCTTTAGAGGCTATGCAGTGTGGTGTGGCAACTGTTACATCTAATACTTCATCTTTGCCGGAAGTCGTGGGAGATGCTGGAATTATGCTGAGCCCGGATGATGATGAATCACTATCGCAAACAATGCTGAATTTATATGCAGATGAGGATTTGAGAAAAGAATATTCAGAAAAAGGATTGGAGCGCTCTAAGCTGTTTTCCTGGAAAAAAAGTGCAGATGGACTGGTTGCAATTTATCAGAAAATTAGTAATAATAATTGATCATAAGTTATTTATACTGAACTGTATGTAAGAATAATAAAAAAATGTTTCCGCAGCATGGGAAACATTTTTTTGATTTATTTAAGCAGTTCAAAAATTTCTTCTCTCTGAGCTTCAATAGAAAATGGATAGATGGCTTTCTCAGAGTTATTATGCAGAGTATTCCAGGTAGCTTCATTAGTGCAGATTTCAATAATGTTATCTGCGAATTTTTGATAATCTTCGTTTCCTGAAATTAAGGCTGTCACCCCGTTTTCCAAAAACATACCTTCAGCACCAATCTCTGTCGTTAATACAGGAAGAGTATATTCCAAAGCCTGACCGATTTTACCTTTCACGCCGGCTCCAAACCTTAGTGGTGAAACCGAAGCAAAACATTTTTTGTAATAAGGAATAACATCTTCTACAAAGCCGGCAATTTCAAACCTGTCAGAATTCATTTTCTCAATAGATTCAGGAGCTTCTGAACCGATAATGGTGATTTTGAGATCTGGTAAAATTTTCCACACCAAAGGCATGATCTGATGATAAAGAATTTCTACCGCATCCACATTAGGATCATGCAAAAAAGTTCCGATAAAGAAAATACCTTCACGTTTTTCAAATGGCGGCATATCTTCCGGTTTCACTTTTAAGTTATGAACATTACTTACTGTAAAAAGTTTGGAAGGATCCACAAAAGAGGTCATAAACTCTTTTTCTTTATCACTTATTACCGCTATTTTATCAGCCTGCTTGCAAAGTTCAGTTTCTATGTGCTTGTAATATACCAGCTCTTTGGCTCTGTTCTTATCATATTTTATTTCAAGACCTCTTTCCATTCTAAGATAATGGATGTCTACCATATCATAAACAATCTTGGCTTGCGGAGCTTTTTTTCTGAAAAAATCTAAATAATGTTCAAAAAGCTCGGGTCTGTGACACCACACAAAATCCAGCTTTGGCAGCAGCTTATTAATAAAATGTTTTTTGCCTTTCATAATGCCATATTTCCCTATGAAAGGGGTGTAAACAATTACATTATGGTCATTAAGGTTTTGTATATATTTTTTTGATTCAAGCTTAGGAATAGCTTTTCGCCAGTCCATCAGATACACATTATAATGTTTTGCCAGAAATTTTGCAATTTCGGTAATTCTATTTGATGCTGAATCTTTATCAAAGGTAGGAATCTGGCTGTCTACAATGAGAACATTCTTTTTATTAGGATCAGGAGTAATGTCCTTTACAGATAAAGGATAATGCCTTTTTAAATATACATAATTTTTAATTTTTCTTTTGATACCCATAATCTTTATAATTTGAATATTTTCTTTGTAAAGTTTCTGACACTATATTTATCAATAATATCTTGAGAAATTGGTTTATACTCCAGCTCCAGAAAATTTTTAATTTCATCTGTATTTAATCTGCTGCTGTCTATAATCAAAATATTATTGGGGTGATAAAATTCGTATTCTTGTACTGCTGTGTTGGTTGTAATGAGTTTTTTTCTGTATCCTAAACTTTCAAACGTTCTGAAAGATAATCCTTTCTGATCTTTTCTCTGAATGTCAATCATTGCTTTAGACTGAGCAATCAATTTCTTGGTTTCATCAAGTGAAAGATATCTTGTGGTTGAAATTAAATGAGGATATTCTAATTTTTGATACCAAAATAATACAAAATAAATATTTAATCCACCTTCAGCCAAAGCTGCTGAAACTGCATTGATTTCATCAATTCTGGAATCGTAAGATGAAACATTGAAAATGTCATACTTTATTTCTTCATGTTCTAAAGTCTCATCATAAATGAAATTAGACGTTTCAATAAAGTTGTATTTTTTAATATCCTCTTGTTCATATGAGTAAATTTCGTCAAAAAAATGGGCAATTTCAAGCTGTCTGGGAAATTTTTTACAGCTGTCATATAAATACGCTGTAAATGTCTCTGTATTATTCTTTAATTGTTTTAATAAAGAATCATCCAGCATATCCGGTCTGATCACAAAAATAATATCCTGCTTCTCTTTTATCCGGTTTAAAATCTGCTGATTGAAATATTTTTTTTTAATATTACTTCCAAATAATTTGGTAATGCCATTCCAGACTTTTACAAAAATATTGGGATACTTATATTTTATAGTATCTGTTTTAATATCAGTGACCACAATATTATGATGAAAACTCAGCTCCTGAACAACAAAATCAAGATAACCGTACGCAAAAGGGTAAATTAAAGTAATTTTCTTAGGCGTCATTTCTTAAATATTTCTTTCAACTTGTTTTCAAATGCAATTTCTTCATTCAAAACCATATTTTTATAGCTGCTAAATTGTGAAATATGATCAGGATAGTTGTCCAAAACCTCTTTTATTTTTGCAATAATTTCAGGAATTATTTTTTCATTAAAATTGAATTTGTATTGATCAGGAATCATTAAATCTTCATAAAAAGCAGAAGAACCGTTTTTTCCGGAAATAATGCAACAATCCTGAGATACAGATTCCCTCAGCATTTTGTCTCTCCCCGGATTTTCACCAAAATCCACATACAATAATGATTTTGCCATCAAATCCTTAATTTGATCTGCATTCATATTTTGTACAGGAACCCACTGTAGATCCGGCGAATTCTTAATGAGTTCAGAAATCTCTTTTTTTCCTTTTCTGGGGTTGTATAAAATAGTTTTGTTAGAAAGATCTTTCTCTATTCGATCCGTATTTTTCAAAAAGCTTGGATTGATATAGTCACATACAAAATCTATCTGGCTGGCAGGAATTCCATGGTCTTTTAAATAAATGGAAGATCTGTAAGACTGTGCCCATTGATATACGTTGGGTAAATGTTCAAAATGATATTCTTTATCATTTTGTTTATAAAATAATTTTGTAAAGAAACTTTGTCTCCGTATTCTGTGATCCATCAGAATTTTATAAAAATCAACGCTTAGCCACCAGATTACTTTTTGACTTTCAGGATATTTTTTTACAAGGAAAGTCATAGATTCCGGGATGATCAGAATGTTTTGGGGCTTATCTTCTACAATTTCAATTTCTTTAGTAGTATAAACATTGTAATTAATAGGCTTTGCATTTTTTCTTTGGGGGATATAATGCATAAAAACATTTTTAATCCTCAAATTATACAACTTATCAGCAAGTTGGTGCAATGCTTCCGGCCCGCCGGTAACACTGTTGGGAGGACAAAATATGATGATTTCGGATTGATCTGTATACGTTAACATGATTTTGTTACTTCAAATATATTTAAGATAATTGAAAAACTCTCTCCACCCAACTATCCAAAGTATATCTGTAGTAGATTTCTTCCGGAATTTTCTCGTAAGGCTTTTCAAAGAAAGATTTGTCAAGATTACTAATATTTTTGTTTAAAATCAAAATATTATTGGGATTGTAAAAGTCATAGGTTTTAATGGCTTCGTTATCAGTAATGATTTTCTTATCAAGGGCCATGGCTTCAAAAACTCTGAAGCTGAGTCCGTATTGCCCTTCACGCATAAGGTCCAGTAACACTTTAGAGTTTTTATAATACTTGGGAAGATCATTATGCGGAATTTTTTTGATACTGAAAATCAAGAAAAGATTTTTCGGTACCGTCATGAAAATATTGGTCAGCTGATGCTTCCATGATTTCTTTCCGATAATCATGATCTGAAACTTAAGTCCCAGTTCAATCAGTTTTTTAGCCAGTAATTTGATGAGTGAGACCCTTCTGTTATCATAAGAAGTAATGTAGAAAAGGTCCATTTCGGGTTGTTGGCTTTCTTCTGAGCAGTGCGGAAGGTAAATATAATTCGTTAATTTTTCGAATCCGTGTTTTTTAACATCAATATGATCGAAGGAAAATACTTTGTCAAAAAGATACAGTTTATCTTCTACAGGAACTCTTTCAAGATTATCATAAAGGTAGGTAACCAGGCGGTCTGTATATTTACGGATTTTTTTAAGCGTAGAAAGATCAAACGTATCAGGATTCATCACCAGTATCTGGTCCTGATGTCCTAATTTTTCAAGCGAGTCCAGAACGTATTTCTGTCTTTTTTCGGTCTTGAGATTTTTATTTAAAAAAGTTTTGCTGAGAGCATTTACAGCCCTTTCATTAAAGTTGGAATGAGTAACAGTACTGATCTTTATATGATGAGCATCAATACCTCGTTTGCATAATGTTTCAACAATATACTTATCATAATCCCAAAAATCATAACTAATGATACAAATCTTCATTCAACTAATTTTGCTCTTTTTTTAATGATTCATAGGTTTCATAAACACTTAAAGATTGCAGGTATGATAGCTGATACCCTTCTTTTCCGTCTAAAATTCCAAGTCTCATTATATAGGCTTTAAAGAATTTAAAAGCTGTTTTAAGATATTGAACTAAAACATTGTACTTTTTTCCTTTTGCAGCCAGTTCTTTCCCCTTTAAAACTCCGTAATGAATCATTTTTTCTTTGTAGGATTCATAATCTGAAACGGAGTAGTGGAGTAATTTATTTTTTAAAACTCCGATGGTCCCCTTCACCTCCAGAGTTTCGTGTACCTTTTTACCTGCCATATATCTGGCCTTCGATTTTCTGAACAGTCTGAAGTTTTTATCAGACTGAGTTCCTGAAAAATGTATAGGTTTCTGGGCAAAAAAGAATTTCCTGTAAAAATAGTAGGCATCCTTTTGCCCGGTTTTTTTCAGCTCATCAATGATTTCCTGCTTCAGGGCCGGCGTAATTCTTTCATCACCGTCCAAAAATAAAACCCAGTCGTTGGTTGCAGCATCCAGAGCTAGATTTCTTTGCTTTGTAAAGTCTTCAAATTTATTCTGAATTACTTTTACATGCGGGAATTTCTTTGCAATTTCTACAGTTTTATCCGTACTAAAAGAGTCAACGACTATTATTTCATCACAAAAATCAAAGGACTCAAGGACAGCCTGTATATTTTTTTCTTCATTATATGTTATGATTAAACCACTTATATTCATCACAACGCTTTGTTTGATAGAGAAGTACATAAATACTTCCCTTAATATTGTTTTTTAAAATAGTTTTAATCTGCCAAAGATAAGTTTTAATTTGAATTTTATGATCGAATCTTTGCCTTTTATATCAATTCTACACAGCTCGTAAGGATGCCGGGTAGGATAATAATTCACTTTATTTCCTATTCTTACTGCAAAATCAATTCCTAATTTTTTTAAAATTGAAAAAAAAGCGGATTTATCCTCTTTTTTTTGAGGATATTTACCATAAGGATATGCCAAAACCTTGGAATAGCTGATGTTTTGGGCATCCAGCACCTGCATATTCTTTTTTAGATCTTTTTCTATAAAATCAACAGAAGCATCTTTCAGATTTACATGGGCATGGCTGTGGAGTGCAATCTCAAAGTATTTTTTATCGAGACTTCTGATTTCATCAAAGGTCATCATCGGATAATTTTTATATCCATTTTCAATAAATCCGGTTGGGATGAAAATAGTTGCTTTCAGATTATATTTTTCTAGCAAGGACGGCAGGTATTCAAGGTTATTTTTGTATCCGTCATCGAAGGTGATTATAATATTCTTTTTTGATGAAAGAGTAAGCTCTGAAAAAAAATGCGGTGTATATTTTTTACGGCTCAGATAAGAAAACTGCTGCTCAAGATTTTTTAAGGTGACTGTAAGGTCTTCATGGCTTTCTTTTTCAATCTGGTGATACATGAGGATAACCAGTCTGTTATAAGGAAGTGCAAAAAGATACAGACGGAAATACACGACGATAAATATCGCCAACACAACAGGAATCAGGTAAAGAACCATACTATCTACTGTGTTTTTTCAATTCCGACAATCTTATTTTTTCACGAAGCTTAATATATTTTAAAAAGGTATAGTAAGACATTGTTTTAGCAATATAAAAGCCAGGAAATCCATCCAGAAACCCAAGTCTGAAAATAAAGACCTTGATAAACTCGAATACCGGGCTTACAATGATCTTAAATCTTTTGACTTTCATTCCTCTTTCAAACATTTTCTCAGCCATCATATCAGAATATTTATTGATTTTTGAGACATGATGATGGATGCTTTTGTAGGTATAATGATTCAGCCTTCCCTCCATCATACAGGCTTTCTGGTCAGTAATCAGAAACTCATGAACTTTATCATCAGAATACCTTGCATATTTTTTTCTGAACAGCCTTTCACGGTATACATTTCCCCATCCTCCGAATCTGATCAGATGAATTCCCAGATGATTATTGAATTTCGCTTTATACACATTGCACGCTTTGCTTTCAGAAGAAACAATCTTTTGTATGGATTTTTTCAGCACTGCATCAGGAACTTCATCTGCATCCAGAAACAGAACCCATTCGTGGGAACATAAATCAAGGGCATGGTTTTTTTGTTCACCATACCCGTTAAATGTTTTCTCAAAGAATTTTACCTGAGGATATTTTTGAGTGCAAATCTCTTTTGTCTTATCTGTTGAAAAGCTGTCGACAATGATGATTTCATCAACGATGTCTGTTAATGAATCTAAAAGTCTTACGATGTTCTCTTCTTCATTATAAGTAATGATTGCAAGGGAAAGAGCCATTTCTATTTAAACTCTAGAATAGTCTTTTCAATAATCTTCACACAATCCAGTAATTGTTCTTCGGTAATTACCAATGGTGGTGCCAGTCTTATGATATTGCCGTGGGTAGGTTTTGCCAGCAATCCGTTTTCTTTCAGTTGTAGACAAAGATTCCAGGCAGTGGAACTTTCGGGAGTATCATTGATAAGGATAGCATTTAAAAGGCCTTTTCCTCTTACTTTGGTGATAAGATCTGTCTTTTCGATCAGTTTCTCTATTTCAGCTCTGAAAAGTTTCCCTAATTCTTCAGCTCTTTCAGATAGATTTTCTTCAGCTACTACATCCAGTGCAGCAACGGCTACAGCGCAGGCAATAGGATTTCCTCCGAATGTAGAACCGTGTTGTCCGGGCTTAATTACATTCATAATGTTGTCATTCGCTAAAACAGCTGACACAGGATACATTCCTCCGGAAAGAGCTTTCCCCAAGATCAAGATATCCGGCTGCACATCTTCATGGTGGCATGCAATAAGTTTTCCTGTTCTTGCAATACCGGTCTGAACTTCGTCAGCAATAAAAAGAACATTGTGCTTTTTACACAGCTCAGAAGCATTTTTTAGAAAATTTTCATCCGGAACATATACTCCGGCTTCCCCCTGAATAGGCTCTACAAGGAATGCCGCAATATTTGCGGCCTCTCTGTTTAGGACTTCCTCCAAAGCAGCAATATCATTGTAAGGAATTTTAATAAATCCTGGGGTAAAAGGTCCGTAGTTCTGGTTGGCATCCGGATCATTGGAGAAAGAAACAATAGTGGTTGTTCTTCCGTGGAAATTGTTTTCGCAAACGATAATTTTTGCAGCGTTTTCTGCAATTCCTTTCACCTCATAGCTCCATTTTCTGGCTAATTTTACAGCTGTTTCCACAGCTTCAGCCCCGGAGTTCATAGGTAAAACTTTATCAAATCCAAAAAGACTAGTAATTTTTTGTTCGTATTCTCCTAACTTGGAGTTGTAGAACGCTCTTGAAGTTAAAGCCAGCTTTTGTGCCTGCTCTACCAGGGCTCCTACAATTTTAGGATGAGAATGTCCCTGGTTCACAGCAGAATATGCTGAAAGAAAATCATAGTACCTTTTCCCCTCCACATCCCAAACGAAAACACCTTCTCCGCGGTCCAGAACTACTGGAAGTGGGTGATAGTTGTGCGCTCCATGTTTGTCTTCAAGGTCAATAAAATACTGTGAGTTTTTTGTTTGTTCTGCTGTTGACATAAATTTTGGTTTTCAACAAATTTACACAATATTAATGATACCCATAAACAAAAATAGAGTAGAGTATAAGGCTTTGATTAGAGTATATTTTGAGGGAAAATGAATCCTTGAATGGAAAATATTTTCTTAACGGATAACAGTTGCAGGTATTCTATCTTTAAGAATAAGAAATTTATACTGAGAAGATAATTCTACATTTTAGTGATTCCAATATTGATTTGCTGTTCCATCAGGACTATAATTTTTAAATACTTTCCCCTAATTAGCTTTTGATTGGGGGTTGTCTTATAAATTGTTCTGGTACGAAATATCAAAAACTTTTTCCATTTGTTTTTCGTTAACAGAGCCAGGTGTTGCCTTTAATAAAGTATTGCGGAGCCAAACTGCCAGACTGTTTTCATAATGGGATATTTTACCGATGGCTGAGCTTGTATTGACGATGTAATGTGCTTTTTTCATACGCAGTTTTTCGTATTGAGTGAAAACTTCCTCTACGTTTTTCCCTTCACCAAAAAGTTTTCCGAGGACATATGCATCTTCAATGGCCTGGCAGGCACCTTGTCCCATATTAGGAGTTGTTGCATGGACTGCATCTCCAATCAGGCAAACGCGGTCTTTTTGCCATTGATAAATCGGTTCCAAATCGATAATGTCGCTGACAAATATTTTTTCTTTCGGTGTTACGGAAATCATTCTTGGAATTTCGGGATTAAATTCAGCAAAAAGCTCAGCAAGATTATTGGGATTTTTAACCAGGTGCTCGTTAACCACAGCATACCAGTAAACTTTGTGATCGCTAATTTTCACGAAGCCGAAGCGTCTACCTTTTCCCCAGGCTTCATAAGCATGGTGATTATATTTTTCTGTCCAATCAGATTCGATGACAGCACGCCAGCATTTTTGCTTGGAAGATCTGAGTTTTCCAATATTTAAAATTTGATGACGTACTACTGATTTAATGCCATCTGCTCCAATAACAGCATCTGCACTAGCGATAGTTCCGTCTTCAAAAGTGAGTTGATAACCGTTTTCCTGTTCGATTTTGGATAAACGTTTAGAAAGTTTAATGTTTTCAAAACCAATTTCTTCAGCCAGAATCATTTGCAAATCGGCACGATGAATGGCAATATTGCTTACTCCATATTTACTTTCGAATGTATTCAGTTGTACGTCCGATAAGGTTTTGAGTTGTGGATCAGTAATGTTAATAGTTGAAATTTTATGACCTGCTTTTTCGATTTTGTGGCGAATGGCAAGTTTGTCAAAAATCTGCATGGCATTATTAGCCATAATGATTCCGGCGCCCACAGGTTTTATTTCGGGTGCACTTTCATAAACGGTAACGTCCAGATTATTTTTTTGTAAGGCTAAAGCGGTTGTCAAACCACCAATTCCGCCACCGATAATTGCTATTTTCATTGTGATTGCATTTATATTATGAGGCAAAATTACAGGTTGGAAAAACCAAAAACGTTCACTTAAGTTAATTTTCAGAAATTAGTAAATTCTTTTCCGGATTCTGCTTAGCGATTGTGGTGTAATTCCTAAATAGGACGAAATATATTTCTGTGGAATTTTGTTCAGAATTTCGGGTGACTTTTTCAGGAGATTGAGATAACGTTCTTCCGGTGTATAAAAAAACAGCTCGTCCAGCCTTTGTTTTGCATCCAGAAAAGCTAAATCGGATATGCGTTTTGCCAGCCCAAGCCAGAAAATATCTTTCTGAATTAAAATCTCAACATCTTTTTTATTAAAATATAAAACTTCAGTTTTTAGAAGAGCCTGTATAACAGCCATTGATTTTTTTCCGGTAATATAGCTTGCGTAATCACCAATTACGTCATTATTCACCTGTAAAAGATAGCTGATATCTTCGCCTTTCTCGTTGATGTAATAAATCCGGACGGCGCCATTCAAAATGAGTCCTAAACGATCGAATACTCCATTTTTAGGTTCTATCATTTTGTTTTTATCATAAGTTATGATATAGCAAATATCCAAAAATTCCTTCGCACGCTCCATAGAAATCTGAAGTGTCTCTGCTAATTTCTCCTGTATTGCTGATGTCATCACTCCCATGTCGGTTTTAATTGATACTGCAAAAATAACTTTTCCCGCTTTATTACAACGAAATAGAGTATACGACTAAAGAAGGCGCCTTTTCGGACGCCTTCTTTTTATATCAATGATAATTCTTTTTAGTGATTATCGTATTTTTTATCCATTACAAAATCTTCCATGAATTTTGTAGTATAGTTTCCTGAAAGATAATCTTCATTATCCATCAGCTGTCTGTGGAAAGGAATAGTGGTTTTTACTCCTTCAATATAGAATTCTTCAAGAGCACGTCTCATTTTTGCAATAGCTTCTTCACGGGTCTGAGCCGTAGTGATAAGTTTAGCAATCATTGAGTCATAGTTGGAAGGAATTGTATATCCGGAATACACGTGAGTATCTACTCTGATTCCGTGTCCGCCAGGGATGTTTAATCCTGTTATTTTTCCCGGAGACGGTCTGAAGTCTGCGTAAGGATCTTCTGCGTTAATTCTACATTCGATTGAATGTAATTTAGGATAATAGTTGATTCCTGAAATAGGAGTTCCTGCAGCAAGAAGAATTTGTTCTCTGATCAGGTCATAATCAATTACCTGTTCAGTAATAGGATGCTCTACCTGAATTCTTGTGTTCATTTCCATGAAATAGAAATTTCTGTGCTTGTCTACAAGGAATTCAATAGTTCCTACCCCTTCGTATCCAATGAATTCAGCAGCTTTCACAGCAGCAGCACCCATTTTTTCACGAAGTTCATCCGTCATGAAAGGAGAAGGAGTTTCTTCAGTTAATTTCTGATTTCTTCTCTGTACGGAACAGTCTCTTTCGGAAAGGTGGCAAGCTTTACCGAATTGGTCACCGGCAACCTGAATTTCGATGTGCCTAGGCTCTTCAATCAGTTTTTCCATATACATACCTCCGTTTCCAAAGGCAGCTACAGCTTCCTGAATAGCAGATTCCCAGTGATCTTTAAGGTCTTCAGCTTTCCAAACAGCTCTCATCCCTTTACCACCACCACCGGCAGTTGCTTTAATCATTACAGGATATCCTGTTTCTTCAGCAATCTTTACAGCGTGTTCATAAGATTCAATTAATCCATCAGAACCTGGTACACAAGGTACACCTGCTGCTTTCATAGTAGCCTTAGCGTTTGCTTTATCTCCCATTTTTTCAATCTGTTCAGGGGAAGCACCAATGAACTTGATGCCGTTCTTCTGGCAGATTCTTGAGAAATTAGCATTTTCAGATAAGAATCCGTAACCTGGGTGAATGGCGTCAGCATTGGTAATTTCCGCAGCAGCAATAATGTTAGGGATTTTAAGATATGAGTCTTTACTCATTGCAGGACCAATACATACCGCTTCATCAGCAAATCTTACGTGAAGACTGTCTTTATCAGCAGTAGAGTATACCGCAACGGTTTTGATCCCCATTTCTTTACAAGTACGTAAAATACGCATTGCAATTTCGCCACGATTGGCTATTAATATTTTTTTGAACATCTTAATACGATTTGAAATTTGAAAATTTGAAATTTGAAATTGACTTATCATCAATTATCAATCATCATTAATCAATATTTAATTAAGATGGATCTACTAAGAATAATGGTTGGTCGTATTCTACCGGAGTAGCATCGTCAACTAAAATTTTAACAATTTTTCCGCTGATTTCAGATTCAATCTGATTGAATAACTTCATTGCTTCAATAACGCAAACTACTTTACCAGCAGAAACTTCATCACCTACATTTACAAATACATCTTTATCAGGAGATGGTTTTCTATAGAAAGTACCGATCATTGGAGATTTGATCGTTACATATTTGCTGTCATCAGATGCCACTTCAGCCTTTTCAGCAGGTGCAGCAGCCGGAGTTGCAACAGGTGCCGGAGCAGCTACTGCTTGAGGAGCAGTGTGATATACTGCAGGTTGTGCATAAACAGCATCGCTTCCAGCTAATGGAGTTTTAATAGTGATTTCGAAATCTTTAGTTTTGTACTTCACTTCTGAAACTTCAGCCTTAGATACAAACTTGATAAGATTTTGTATGTCTTTAATGTCCATAAATTTGATATTTGATTTGATGCCAAAGATACCAAAAAAACGTAAAAAACAACAAAAAACCGCCAAATTTTATCAAAATTGGGCGGTTTTTGTATTAAAATGAGGCTTTTTCAGCGAAAAGCGACTCTTAGTTTTCTTCAGTAGCAGCTACTTCTTTTTCCAATACTACTTTACCTCTGTAGTACAATTTTCCTTCATGCCAGTGAGCTCTGTGGTATAGGTGAAGCTCTCCTGTTGTTGCATCTTTAGCTAATTGAGGAACTACAGCTTTGTAGTGAGTTCTTCTCTTATCTCTTCTTGTAGACGACTGTCTTCTCTTTGGATGTGCCATTTTCTAATAACTTTTTTAATTGATGAGCGATGAGATTCATCATCTCATCATATTTAAATTATTCTATTTAATTATTGTCTCTTAATTTTTTTAAAGCATCCCATCTTGGATCGCTTTCATGTTCTTCCTCTTCTGCTACTTCAATATCTTTAGGACTGAACTGGTCAAGAATTTTAAGATCTTCATCACTTACATTCGGTGAAATCTTTTTCATCGGGATAGAAAGCATTACATTTTCGTAGATCAAATGCGCTACGTTGAAGGCGTGCTCTCCGGTAGGAATGGTAATCACATCTTCATTGCTGTCATCATATTCTTCCCCGAAATTTACCAGAATCTTGATCTCATTCTCTATAGGATAGTCGAAATTTTCATTTGTGATGTCACAAACCAATTCAACCAGTCCTTTAATTTTAATCTCAAACTCCAGGAAAGTAGTGTGTTTATCAAGTGATACATTCACTTCTATTCTGGGATTTGTAAATTCCTGCTCAGTGTCAAATAATTGAAAGAACGTTTTATCTATCTCAAACTTGAACTCGTGTCTTCCGTTTTTAAGTCCGGAAAAGCTTACGTCATAGTTTCTTAACTTGTCCATAAAATGAGTGTGCAAAAATATGCATTTTTTTTATAATAACAAATAAAATCTGAAACAAATTAATTTAAAATTTGTTTTAAAGATTTATGCTTCAGTTTCCTCCGGTAGATCTTCATCTATTCCGTTGTCTACAGCCATTTTTCTAGGCTGCAGGCGGTCGCTCATCAGTTCACTGTATTCACTTCTGTTTTTGAAAACCTTAATAGCAGTGAAGATGGCTTCTGTAAAACTTTGTTCATCAGCGATATTTTTTCCTGCAATATCATACGCAACTCCATGATCCGGAGATGTTCTGATAAAAGGAAGTCCTGCAGTATAATTTACCCCTTCTTCATACGCTAATGTTTTGAACGGAGCCAGCCCCTGATCATGATACATTGCGAGCACTGCGTCAAAATTTTTGTATTTGTTGGGCTGGAAAAAGCTGTCTGCCGGAAAAGGTCCGAATGCCAGTATTCCATTGTCAGAAAGTTCTTTAATAGCCGGGCTGATGATTTCAATTTCTTCATTTCCGATAACACCTCCGTCACCAGCATGTGGATTTAACCCTAATACAGCAATTTTAGGTTTTTGAATGCAGAAATCTTCTACAAGCGTTTGGTTCAATACTTTGATCTGCTTCTTTATTTTTTCTTTGGAAATATTTTCAGCTACCTGTGCAATAGGAATATGATGCGTAGAAACAGCCACTTTAAGATCTTCAGTCACGAGGAACATGAGTCCTTTTTTGTTGAATTTTTCCTCAAAATACCCTGTATGTCCTGCATGTTTAAAGCCCATCTTTACCATTTCATCCTTGTTGATCGGTGCGGTTACCAGTACATCAATATCACCTCTTATCAAGGCTTCAGTAGCTGCTTCCAGAGAATCAATCGCCATTTTGGTAGACTCTTCAGTGGGAACTCCCAATTCAACATTCACGTTTTCTTTCGTGAGATTCACCATATTAAGCTTACCTGCCTGGGCCTGTGAAGCTTCATTGATGTAGTTGAAATTGAGATTCAGCTTAAAAATATTTTTCTGATAAGTGAATAATTTCCCCGAACCAAAAATTACAGGAGTGAAAAAATCTGTAATGGTTTTGTCTTTCAGAGACTTCATAATGATCTCCGGACCGATGCCGTTGAAATCACCGATTGAAATTCCTACTCGTACTTTATGGTTTTTTGGGCTCATTTTGATTATCTTTGAAGATTATAATTTACAAATTTAGCAAAAAATAATATGTTCACAGGAATTATTGAAGCAGTTGGTGTTATTGAGAAGATTGAAGAAAAAGGAAGCAATATAGATTTTACCCTTACATGTCCTTTTACAAACGAGCTGAAAATAGACCAGAGCCTGGCACACAACGGCTGCTGCCTTACGGTTGTAGAGATTAAAGACAATCATTATGTGGTTACAGCAATCAACGAAACATTGGAAAAAACCAACCTTGGGAAATGGGAACTGGGAACTGTTGTGAATCTTGAACGCTGCATGAAGATGGATGGAAGACTGGATGGTCATATCGTTCAGGGTCACGTTGATAAAACCGGTGAAGTGGTAAGTATTGAAAATAAAGACGGAAGTTATTTCATTACCATGAAATATGACAATGACGGAAGTTTTGTAACGGTGCCTCAGGGTTCCATTACAGTAAACGGGATCAGTCTTACTGTTGCTAAAAGCGAAGATGCTCAGTTTTCCGTAGCTATTATTCCTTATACCTGGGAATTTACAAATATGAAACATTTGAAAATTGGTGATAAAGTAAACCTGGAATTTGATATCATTGGTAAGTATATTGCTAGGTTAATTAAAAAGTAGAATGTCAATTAATAAGTATAAAGGATATAGCTTAAGGAACCGGGTGTTTTTCGGATTTCTGCTGGTATGCTTCTTAAGTGTTGTTGCCACCTCGCTTGTTCCTTATTTTGTGTTAAGGAATAACTCCATGCAGCAAAGTAATATTGACATGCAGGAGAAGACCAATGCTGTGATGCGGTATCTGGACTATGCGGTAAGCCGTACATTGGTGGAGACTGAGGATCTTCCTACGGTTTTAGGGAACAAAATTTTTGAAATTGCAGATATTAACCAGCATGATATTGTTATTTATGATCTGAAAGGGAATTACCTGCTTTCCAACAAAGATGAAAGCCTGATAGACCAGAAAACCATTTCCATTGATATCATTAATAAAATTCTTTCTACTGATGCAAGGGTTGATCTGACTAGGTATGATACTGCTAAAGATGCTAAACTTACCTCTTCCTATCTTCTGCTGAAAAATAATGAGCTTGAGCCCATCGGGATTGTTTATATTCCTTTATATCATAATGAGTCTGCTTACCTTGATGTTCTTCATCAATATGTAAAATATATTCTTCTGGTCGATATATTCCTTATCCTTTTTAGTATCTGGATCAGCTGGGTTACTTCTAACAGCCTTGCAAAAACCATTACGAAGTTCTCTGATATGATTACGCGTATTACATTGTTTGAAAACGAAATGCGCCCTATCAGATATTATAAGAATGATGAGCTTAATGCGCTGGCGAGAGCTTATAACAGAATGATTCTGCAGATTCAGGACCAGAAAGAGAGGCTTAGATTTAAAGCTTCTGAAGAAGCTTGGAGAGAGATGGCCAAACAGGTAGCCCATGAGGTGAAAAACCCATTAACCCCGATGAAGCTGACCATCCAGAATTTTGAAAGAAAATTTGATCCGGAAGATCCGAATATTAGAGAAAGGGTAAAACAGATGAGTAAAACCATTGTGGATCAGATTGATCTGATTGCTACGGTAGCCTCGGCTTTCTCAGAATTTGCAAAGCTTCCTGAAAAAAATAATGAAGTCATCAATCTGAATACAGAAGTTGAAGATATTCTCCGGGTATTCAATGATGACAGTATTTTTATGCATGCCAATAAGAGCAATATTATGATCAATATGGACAGGATTTATCTTTCCAGAATCATAACAAATCTTGTTACCAATGCAAAACAGGCAGAAAGCGACCAGAGAAAACTGATCATTAATGTAGATGTGGAACAGCATCAGAGAAGAGTAATGATCTCTGTTCAGGATAACGGAATAGGAATTCCCGAAAACATGTACGAAAGAATCTTTGAACCGAATTTCACGTCTAAAAACAGCGGAATGGGGCTTGGGCTTTCTATGGTGAGAAAAATGATTGAAGATTATAAAGGTGAGATCTCTGTGAAATCTGAAGTAGGGAAGGGATCTACATTCATTATTACACTGCCTACTAATTTATAGTGAAACCTTTTACATTTAAGCAATTTGAAATCCAGCAGTCTAAAGATGTCTTCCGTGTGGGAACAGACGGTGTTCTGCTTGGTGCTTTGGCTGATGTTGAAAGTGCTTCCAATGTTCTGGAAGTAGGAACTGGTACAGGGCTAATCTCTCTGATGCTGGCGCAAAGAAATCCGCATGCTGAATTTTTAGGATTAGATATTAATGAAGATGCAGCACAGCTTACCAGACTCAATTTTGAAAATTCTCCTTTCCGTCTAAGGCTGAAAAATAGCCATCAGGATTTTAAAACTTTTGAAACGAGTGACCGGTTTGATCTTATCGTATCCAATCCTCCGTATTTTGAAGAATCGGGATCTGAAAAAGATAAGATAGCCCGTCAGACCGTAGAACTGAACTTCAGCCAGTTGATAACCAGAGCGGCAGAATTGTTGTCTGGCAGCGGAATTTTTTCCTTGATCATACCTGTTGAGGCGGGAGAGATTTTTGTTTCGATAGGTAAAGAGAATAATCTGTATCTGAAAAGAAAGATTAATATTAAAGGAATTGAAGGTTCAAAGACCAAAAGACTTATTCTGGAGTTTTCTTCGGAAGCTAAAGAGGTTGATGAGTCTGATTTTATTATAGAAAAAAGTCCGAGACAATACTCGGACCCATATCTTGAACTCACCAAAGAGTTTCATGTTTTTAAGTAAAGAAGCTAGAAATTAGATTTTAGAAGTTGGTTATTTCTGACTTTCTTAATCTTTTAGTTCTTATTCGAATAATTCTGAAGTATCCAATACAGAAACTTTTCCGTCCTCGCATCTGATCGCTTCACCAGGGAAGTTCTGGATCATATGGTAATCGTGTGTTGCCATTACTACAGCGGCACCATTTTCAAGAGCAACCTGCTTCAATAATGTCATAATTTCGTTGGAAGTTTCAGGGTCAAGGTTTCCTGTAGGCTCATCTGCCAGGATAAGATCAGGATGGTTAAGAAGAGCTCTTGCGATAGCAATACGCTGTTGTTCTCCTCCGGAAAGTTCATGAGGCATCTTATGCTTTTTGCTTTTCATGTTCACGCTTCCCAGAACCTCGTTGATACGGTCTTCCATTTTTACTTTGTCATTCCAGCCTGTGGCTTCAAGAACAAATTTTAAGTTCTTTTCAACTGTTCTGTCCGAAAGTAACTGGAAGTCCTGGAATACGATTCCTAATTTTCTTCTCAGGTTAGGAATGTCAGAAGGCTTTAGCTTTGCCAGATCAAACCCTACAACCGCTCCGTGCCCTGATGCCAATGGAATATGTCCGTAAAGCGTTTTCAGAAGAGAGCTTTTTCCGGAACCTGTTTTTCCGATAAGATAGCAGAATCTGCCTTTTTTAATGTTAAGATTTACATCAGAAAGTACAGTAAAGTTTTTTTGCGCAATCTTGGCGTGTTGTAAACTTATGATGTTATCTCCGGAGATATGTGTATGTGGCATAATTAAATTTTAAAGGCTGTTTTCTAACAAAAAAATTTCAATCTTTAAAAATAGAAAAAAGAAGTCTATCTGACTCTAATTTTAGTAAATTTTAACAACAAAAAATGCCTGAAAAGTAACTTCTCAAGCATGTTTTGTATATGATAATGTAGAAATTACCTCTTAGCGCGTGCAGCACTTACAGTTAATCTCTTTCTGCCTTTAGCTCTTCTCGCAGCCAAAACTCTTCTTCCATTTGGCGTAGACATTCTTTCTCTGAAACCATGTTTGTTTCTTCTCTTTCTTTCTGATGGCTGGAATGTTCTTTTACTCATTACTATATGTTTAAATCGTAATTAATCTATTAATTTTCAGGTTGCAAAGATATATAAATTTTTATAAGTTACAAACTTTAATTATCTTTTTTTAAAATTAAATTTAATGTTTTTCGGTCAGGCTTTTACAAACCCTCATGGCAAAACCATTTTCCGGTACAAAAATAATATTTAAATGATTTATATAAAAGCTCTATCTTTGAAAACTTTAATTTTAACGAAAAATAAACACCGGATGTTTACACCAGCAGAACTTTTAGATATCAATACATTACTTACCCAAGACAGCAAAATAGTGATCCTTACCCATTATAATCCGGATGGAGATGCTATTGGTTCAAGTTTGGGATTGAAACATTATCTGAAAGCAAAAGGAATTTATGCAGAGGTTATTGTACCTAATGATTTTCCAAAGTTTCTGAAATGGATGCCGGAATCTAAAAAAGTTATTATTGCTGAGTATAAAAGAAAGCTGGCTTCTGATATGATTGCAGGAGCAGACGTTATTTTCTGTCTGGATTTTAATTCTCCGTCAAGGATCGGATTACTGGGAGACTGGCTGATAAAAGCTCCGGGAAAGAAAATCCTTATTGACCACCACCAGCAGCCGGAAAAATTTGATTTTGTGTATTCGGATACGGTAATCCCGGCCACTTCACAGATGATCTATCATTTCATAGAAGCAATGGATGATGAAAAACTGGTGAACCAGGATATGGCAGAATGTCTTTATACAGGAATTATGACAGATACCGGTGGTTTCCGTTTTCGTTCCACCAGTGCCACCACACACAGGATTATTGCTCATCTGATTGAAAATGGGGCAGATCCTGCGATGATCACCTCCAATACATGGGATACCAATACGGTTTCGCGCCTGCATTTACTTGCCCTGGTTCTTGGGAGAATAGAAGTGGTGAATGATGGTACAGTAGCGGTTTTGAGCCTTACAAGAAACGAGCTGAAAGAATATGGTTTCCAGAAAGGAGATACAGAAGGTTTTGTAAACTATGGCTTAAGTATTGCCGGCGTTAAAATGTCAGCATTCTTTATGGAAGATTTATATGAAGACTTTGTTAAAATTTCTTTCAGGAGCAAAGATGATGTGGATGTAAACCAATTCTCAAGAAAATATTTCAATGGTGGCGGGCATATTAATGCAGCGGGCGGAAAATCTTTAGATTCTCTGGCAGGGACCATAGAAACCTTTAAAGATAAAGTCAAAGAGGAAGGCTGGTAGGAATACATAAAAGGCAAACTATAAAAGTCCGTATATTCTTTATCCAAAATCCTGGATACTTTTACGATATCCCTTTTCTTCAAGCTCCTGACAGGTATATTCGTACACCTGCTGAAACATTTCATCCATATATCTTTTATTGAAAAGACTGTATTTTGTCATTTTGGGCGGATCCAGAAATATATTGCAGTATTTGGCTTTAGAATACACGGATTTTGCAATCGCCAAGTGAAGGATTCTGTCAAACTCCTTCATCAGGCTCATTTTTTTTAATTCATCATAACTGATGGAGTTGACATGGGAAGCAATCAGGAAGTTACATTTATCAATGATAGGCTCAATGGGAAGATTGTCCAGAACACCTCCGTCCACATAAATTTTCTCTCCCATCCTTACCGGAGGAAGAATAAAAGGAACACTTGATGAGGCCAGCAACGGTCCGAAAAGTTCTCCCTCAGAAAAGAAATCTACGATACCTTGCGTCATTTCAGTAGCTGCAACATAGACAGGAATTTTTAAAATACTAAAGTTATCTTCAGGAAAATAATCTTTGAATAATTTTACAATAAAGTTGGAGCTGAAAATTCCGTTTTTTGATAATTTTAATGCAGATCTGGAGAAAAAAGAAGTTTGTCTTACAATTTCCATCATTTCGTCCGGTGTCTTTCCAAAAGAATAAAAAGCACCAATAATAGAGCCTGCGCTGGTTCCGGAGATAATGTGCGGTTTCAGATTATATTCTTCCAAAGCTTTCAGTACGGCAATATGAGCAATTCCACGCATTCCTCCGCCTGAAAGTGTAAGCCCGATAACCGGTGGTGCCGGTGGTTTCTTTTTTTTGAATGAAAATAAAGCCATTACCAAAATTATCCTCTACTAATATACAGGATTTTTTGTTAAATAAGACTTTAATCTATCAGGAAGAATGTTATAAAACCAGTTTTTTAGGTAGATTGTGAAGAAGTTCCGTATTGATGATTTCTGCACAGATACCTGGCTTTTCCCAGTGACCGTTATGTCCGCAGTCCAGGATATAAGATTTGATATTCGTCCTGTCCGGAAGATGTTTGATCATCATATCGGTTTTTACGGCGTTATCATGTTTACCGGCTAATACCAAGATTTTAGCTTCCAGGTTTTCAAGGACATGTTTTTTGTCTGTTCTTTCTACCATACCTTTTACACAGGCTAGAGCCCCTAAATTATTGGTGGAAAGAGCTGTTTCGAGTGCTGTTTCAATTTTTCCTTCCAGAATATCCCTTTCATTTGGATTGAATAAATTGGGTACTCCGGCTCTTGCATAATGGGCAAATGCATCTTTTATAATCCTGTAACTCTTGATGCGCTGCTGTTTTTTCTCTTCATCATCCGGAAAATAAGTAGAGAAAAATAAAGTTAAGCTTTTTAAAAGACCAGGGTATTTTTCAGCAAAGGCAAGTGCAGTATATCCTCCCATCGAATGGCCCAAAAGGTGAACTTTCTCTAAATGCTGATCATCCAGTACTTTTTTTACCTCCCCTGCCATCAGTTCCATGGTATGAACCTCTGCGAGAATTTCAGACTGTCCGTGGCCCGGAAGGTCAATTTTAAGGAATGAAAAATCTTTGGAAAGATGATGTTCCATGTCGCTCCAGATGGATAGATTTTCCATAAAACCGTGAAGAAGCACCAAAGTTTCTTTTCCGTTTCCTTTTCTTTCAAAGTTCAGCATAATTCCAAAAATTTAGAAGGTTAATAATACAGCAGGTTATCTGCAGACGCGTTTCTCCTTTCAAAATTAATCAAAAAAAGAGCATTTAAAAAATGCCCTTGTCTTTTATTGGGTTAATTCTTTATAAACCTTTGTTTCCCAGGGTTTGATATCCGTTACACCATATCTTTCCTTTTTAGAAATCGCAAGATTGTCCAGCATGTCTACAAAATTTTTGTAATTGGCTTCGTCTGTTGGTTTTACAATCACTGTGAATTTATCAGGCGCCGGAGCATTTTTATACGCTTCAGCAATGATCTTTGAAATTTTTAGTCCACTGAAATCTGTTTCTTTCAGATTTCCAACATTCAGATCTTTCTGATTGCTCTGATGATAAAATACGCGGTTGTCTTTTCCAAGGATAAAGGTAATCTGGTTTTGATCTCCGATTACAGGAATATCCGTAGGATGAGGGTTGGGATCTTTTGCCGGTAATCCTAAATCCATTACGTTAGGTTTTGTAAAATTAGTGGTGAACATAAAGAATGTGATCAATAAGAATCCCAGATCAACCATAGGAGTCATGTCTACTCTGATCATTTTTTTCTTTTGTTTGCTGCCTTGTTTCTCTTGTGCAATTACTTCTGCCATGATTTAAAGTTTTTAAATATTAAACGGTATTTGTTGGGTAATTCAAACAAAACACATGCCTTGTTTGCTGAATAATCAATAGATTCATGAATTTATTGATAGTTTTTATATTGAATTTTAAAATTCCGTTTCTTCTTTTAAAACTGATTAATTAATGATGTTTCTGGCTTTCTGATAATTGTATTTTCAGTATCATATTTTTCAAAATTGATTCTAAAATTTTTCATCAAGTGCTGCAAAAAAAAACTCACACGGCAAAGTGTGAGTTTTCAAATGATATGTAAATAATTTTATTTATTCTTTTTATAGTAATTAACCCCGCATTCTAGGAATTTTTTAAAATCCTCTTTTGGCATGTATCCTGAAACCGGTGTGTTGATTACTTTTCCGTCCGGAGTGATCAAAACATAGTGAGGCTGTGAGTTATTATTAAAGTTAACCTGCTGGAATAAGCTCCATCTGTCACCAATTGTTTTTACCTTTTTAATCTGCCCGTCGCCAAGGTCAATTTTTGTTTTCTGATCTTCAGGAAGCTCTTCCTTATCATCTACATATAAAGAAGCTAGTACTACATCATTCTGAAGGATAGGCAAGATGTCTGCTTCACTCCAGACAAACTCTTCCATTTTTCTACAGTTTTCACAACCGTATCCGGTAAAGTCAATAAGAATGGGTTTATCTTCTTTTTTAGCCAATTCCACCGCTTTGAAGAAATCATGTTCAGGGTGCATTCCCAGAATTCCGTCTTTTTCATCATGGAAATAACTTACATTCAGTGGAGGTAAAATTCCGCTTAATAGCTGAAGTTTCGGACGGTCAGATGGAATTAATCCCTGGATCAGGTAAATTACAAAACCGATTCCCAATACCCCCAATACCTTTCTTGTAACAGAGATTTTAGGTTTTTTATCATCATGCGGGAATCTGATAAATCCTAATAAATATAGTGCCAATCCTAATGCAACAATGATCCAGATAGCGATAAAAAGCTCTCTTTTTAAAAGGAAAGTTTTGGATACAAGGTCTGCCTTAGATAAGAATTTCAATGCTAATGCCAGCTCTACGAAACCTAAAACTACTTTTACGGTATTCATCCATCCTCCTGATTTCGGAAGACTTTGCAGCGCTTGCGGGAATAAAGCCAGTAGTCCGAAAACAATAGCCCAGGCAAGACCAAATCCTGCCAATGCAAATGTCAGCAACATCGGGACATTTGTAGAACCTGTTACCGCACTTCCTAATAAACTTCCTAAGATAGGTCCTGTACAAGAGAAAGAAACAATTACCAACGTTAATGCCATGAAGAAAATTCCGATAATTCCTCCCGCTTCTTCAGCTTTGGAAGATTTGTTGGCTATTGAACTTGGCAACGTGATATCATAATACCCGAAGAAACTTCCAGCAAAGAAGATGAATATAATAAAGAAGGCAATATTAAGCCATACACTTGTGGAAATTTCATTGAAGATATTTCCTGCAATACCGTCGATAACGTGGAATGGAATACTTAATAAAACGAAGATAAGAAGAATGAAAAAACCATAAATAAGGGCATCTCTTTTTCCTTTGGCTTTATTTTTAGTTCCTTTTGTAAAGAATGAAACTGTCAACGGAATCATCGGGAAAACACAAGGCGTAAGCAATGCGATTAATCCTCCGATAAACCCTAAGAACAAATAAGTCCAGTAATTTTCATCCACTTTTGCGGAAGCTGTACCGCAATCTGTTAATGGTTTTTTGAAATCTATTGTCTCAATTTTCAGCTGCTTAGGATCCAGTTTTGACGTTTCTGTGATCGTAGCTTCGTTTTTTGCAGGATTTTCATTAACCGTCTCAGTTACTTTTACTGAGTCTTTTACAGGAGAAGCTGTTTCTTCAGTTACCGTCTCTTCCGTTGCACCTTTTGGTGTAACTTTCTGGTTGAATTCTAACGTATTAGGAGCAAGGCAAACTCTGTCATCACAAGTCTGATACGTAATTTCAGAAGTGACATCTGCAGGTTTTGCCGGATCTTTTAGCTTAAACTTCTGCTTAAAACCGGCTGAATTAGAATAGTAAACAATTGTTCCCCCGAATGCTTCAGAAAATTCTTCGTGTTTTTTACCCACTTCGGTAAACTTTCCGATCAGTTCGATATTCTTTCCTGTAACTTTATATTCAGTAGGAATTCCGGTGTCTTCCGGTAAATCTTTGGAATAAATGTGCCATCCGCTTTCCATTGTCGCATTCAGCACTGCTTCGTACTGGTTGTTGCCAAGGTCATTGATGGTGAATTTAAACTTTACAGGATTTTTTATCTGTGCATTAATCCCCGTCGCTAAAAATAATAGAATTAATAAAAACCAATTTCTAAATTTCATTGTTCATTTCATTAAAAATTTTGAGACTCCATTTCGTCTTCTCATTCATTGCATATCGTCTGTCCTGTCTGATTGGGATAACCCCAAGTACAGAATCATTGCTGTCAGCAAGTATCCAGATTTTTTGCCTCGCTAAAATAGATAATTTTTCGTCCCTAAAAAATTTAGAAACTTTCTTTTTCCCCGAAAAACCTGTGGGATAGAATTCATCACCTTCTTTTTGCTTTCTTAAACGCAGTGGGAAATGAAGTTTTTCAGCATCAAAATCCCACTCAAAGCCTTTATTGATTCCATCAATGCTTTCAATATGATCTACGAGATTGATGGTAATCTGGTTTTCGGAAAAATCAAAATGATCGATCAGTACAATTTCTTCATCAGATTTCTTTTCCTGACTTCTGCTAATAAAAATCAGTTCGTCACGGTTAACAATTAACTGATATTCTTTTGAAAAAAAAGAACTGTTGTTTTCCGCTTTAAAAATTTTGGGGATTTCTTCCTCCTGGTTGAAACCGTATTTTTTTAAAATTTCAAATTTTACGAAATCGCTTTCCTGATTCAGCTTTTCCTTTGATAAGATTTTATAGTCCTGGTTAAATACTGTAAGGTTATTTTCTATTTCCTGAATCTGTTTCTGAACAAAATCCTTGGTTTGATTCAGCAGAGAAGAACTTTTTCTAAAGTTGTCCAAAAAATGATCGTTGGTTTCCATCAACATCGGAACAATCTGATTTCTAATCTTATTCCTCAGATAATCATTTTTTTTATTGGAGAGATCTTCCCGGAATTCAATATGGTTCAATTCTGCAAACTGATAAATTTCTTTTTTTGAAAAATTTAAAAGCGGTCTGAGAATATTATTGTCATGGGAAGGAATGCCGCTTAATCCGTTGATGCCGGCAGCCTTGGAAAGATTGATGATAAAAGTCTCCAGCTGATCATTCAAATGATGGGCTGTTACCAGAAATTCCAGTTTTTCCTTTTCCTGGATTGTTTTGAAAAACCTGTATCTGAGTTCCCGTGCCCAAAGCTGAATAGAGTTTTCCGGTTTCTGATCTTTTTCTGAAACTTCATACAGATGAAATTTTATATGATTTTTCTCACAAAAATCCTGTACTGTTTTCTGATCCAGATCCGAATCATTACCACGAAGTTTATAATTGATATGAGCAACCTGAAACCGGAACTTTGAATCCTGAATTTCCTGCCCGAAATCCCTGAACAAAGAGGCCAGGACCATAGAGTCAACACCTCCGCTTACTGCCAGAAGAAAGGTGTGCTTTTCCGGCTCGTGAACGAGATTTTTTAATTGATTGATAAAGGTTAATTTTTTCAACATATATGTTGAGAATTTCTTTTATGCAAAGATAACCGATATAATTCAATTGAATTTCCCTAACTTTGAGTAGTCTAAAAATGATTATTTATGAAGATTTTAAAAATTTTAGCAGTTTCTGCAATGGCGCTGGGAATGACATCTTGTGTCAGCAAAAAGCAGTATGATGCTTTGAGCACAAACTATAAGCAGTGTATTGAAAACATCGGGGAAAGGCAGAGAGAAATTCAGGATTTGAAATCTCAGAACTCTGCATTGACAGGTGAAAACAATTTGCTGAAAAGTCAGCATGATGCTTTAAAATCATCATTGGATGCATGTTTGTCCAATACCGGAAAAAGTTCTGCTAACATTGATAAGTTGGTAGGAGAAATCAATGCTTCCAATTCTTATATCAAGCAGCTGATCTCAAGTAATGCGAAGAACGACAGTCTGAACCTTGCATTGTCTAACAAACTGAAGAGATCTTTGGATAATGTATCAGATGAAGATGTTCAGGTAAAAGTATTGAAAGGAGTAGTAATGATCTCTCTTTCTGATAAAATGTTATACAAAACGGGGGATTACAATATTTTACCTGCCGCTCAGGAAGTGTTAGGTAAAGTAGCGAAAGTAATCAATGATTATGATAAATATTCAGTGCTGATCGAAGGTAACACGGATAATGCTCCATTAAACTCACCGAATCTTCCGAGAGACAACTGGGATCTTTCTGCATTAAGAGGGACTTCTGTTGCTAAAGTTCTTCAGACTCAGTTTGGTGTGGATCCTGCAAGAATTACAGCCGGTGGGCGTTCTGAGTACAACCCGAAAGCTACAAACATGAGTGTTTCAGGAAGAGCAGAAAACAGAAGAACAGAAATCATCATTATGCCTAAACTTGACGAGTTTATGAAACTGATGGATATCGCTCCTAAAAAATAATCACTCAATCATCATATATTAAAAAAATCCCGAAGCAATTCGGGATTTTTTTATGTTAATTGTCGACATTAAGCTTATTAATTCTTAAGTTTCAAGTACCGTTTCAGACAAAAATAAACCCCGAAGGTGGGCGGGGCTTATTTTTAATCAAATTAATTCTTCCTTTTTCAGGAGCGAAATAATTCGTTGCAAAAATGAAGTGGATATTTCTGTCTTACTTTTTGCTGCAGAAGAATCAGTTCTACCTCTCGGTAAAACTTTTTTCTGATTCTCATGGTTAGTTTGTGTCTCTCCTGCAATCATCTTGTTTCTCTTAGTGTTTTTACCCCTTATTCTTATGGCAAACTTAGCACTAATACCACAAAAATACCATCCGTGTTTTCCCGGTATTTTATATGGGGTTTTTACTGATATTTAGATTTTATACATTTAATAGTTGATTTTTAAGTATATAATTAGTTGATTAATAAAAGAATGTGTATATTTATATCTCCATTAAAGGAAATATTATAGAGATGTCCGAAAATCTAAAGAGTAGGAAATTAATACTAAACTAAAATTATTATGAAAAATTCAAAAAAACTTTCAAGAGGAGAAATGAAAACTGTACAAGGTGCTATTAACGGGTGTAATCCACAGATATTTTGTACCAGCCTACAAACAAAGTGTTGCCCAGGATGGGTTTGTGCTGGTATAAGAGAATATTGTATTGCGATATAAAATTCTAAAAGCTAAGTACACGAATAAAGAGGGATTAATTTCTCTCTTTTTTTATATCTTACTTTGCAGTGTAGAAAGAAACTTTAAAATCCTTAAATTTGTTTAAATTAAAATTATATGAGTTTTTTTGAAGAAAAGAATCCTGAAATGGATAGATATTTGGAAGCACATGCTTCTTCGGAATCTGAAATTCTGAAAAAGCTGAGAAGGGAGACTTATCAGAAGACGACACAGCCTCATATGATTTCAGGATATCAGCAGGGAAGATTGTTGACCATTATTTCCCAAATGTTGAAACCGAAAAGTATTCTTGAAATAGGAACTTTTACAGGATATGCTACTTTGTGTCTTGCATCAGGATTGGCAAAAGACGGAAAAATTACAACATTGGATGTGAATGAGGATCTTGTCTATCTTCCGAAAAAATATTTTGAATCTAGTGAATATGCCAGCCAGATTGATTTTAAACTTCAGGATGCCAAGGAATATTTAAAAGAAACAGATGAATTTTTTGATTTGATTTTCGTAGACGCTGATAAGGAAAACTATGCCGAATATTTCAGATTGATAAAACCACATACGAAGTCCGGAACTGTAATTCTGTTTGATAATGTTCTGTGGTACGGAAAAGTATTGGAAGAAAATCCGAAGTTGAAGTCTACCCAGTCTATTCAGGAGTTAAATGATTTAGCGGCAAAAGACGAAGATTTTGAAAATCTTATTTTACCTTTGCGTGATGGAGTCAACTTTCTTCGCAGAAAGTAACTGAAATATTCAAGGATTAAACATTTAAAGAGATACAGCATAGTATTTTGATCTTTAAATTATTCAATCTTTAAATTGAGAATTAATGAATAAAGGAATTTGTATTGTTACAGTAGCGCCGGTCCGTGCAGAGAATTCTGACAGGGCTGAAATTGTTACGGAAATATTGTTCGGGGAAAGTGCCGATATTTTGGAAGTAGATAAAAACTGGACCAAAATAAAGATGCACTATGACGGCTATGAAGGATGGATGGATACCAAACAGCTAAAACCGGTAACAGATGAGGAGCTCGCTAATAGAAAAGTGACTGTCGTTACTGAAGATTTCTCTTCCGTACTGATGAATGACGGGAAGACTTTACTGTCGATGGGTTCAGAAGTGGAATTTCCGGTGGTGGCCTCAAGAAGAAGCCATGATGTACGTGAAAGTATTGCGCTGACGGCAAAAGAGTTCCTTAATGTACCCTATCTGTGGGGAGGCAAAAGCTTTTTTGCAGTAGATTGCTCCGGCTTTACCCAATTGGTCTATAAAATTCACAATATTAAAATTCCAAGAGATGCTTCACAGCAGGCTGAAGTGGGAGAACCGCTTACCTTTGTAGAAGAAACACAGCCCGGGGATCTTGCTTTCTTTGAAAATGCTGAAGGGAAAATTATCCATGTAGGAATTATGCTGGACAATCAGAAAATTATTCATGCTTCTGGAAAAGTAAGAATTGACACTTTGGATTCCACCGGGATTTTCAATAAAGAAATGAATAAGCATACTCACAAGCTTAGAGTGCTGAAAACTGTAATCTAGCCTCGGTTAAATCTCATTTGAAATGGAAAATATTCTTTTTATAATTTTTGATATTTTTAATTTTGGATGGGTAGCTTTTTTATGGTGGTTTACCCTGAAAAATTATAGTGCTTTGCCAGATCGTATTCCTGTGCATTTTGATCTGGAAGGAAAACCAGATGGCTTTGGAGGGAAAATCTATGCCTTTCTGATGCCAGTACTGGCGCTGGGGCTGTATGCAGTGTTCACCTATGGAACCAGACATCCTGAGGATACTAATTTCCCGGTAGAGATTACAGATAAGAATATGAATGCCCAGTTTTTAATTATGAAAATCGGATTGAGAACTCTCTTTCTTATATTAGGCATGATTTTTTTGAATATTCAGGACTATATGTTCAGATATGCTGCTGATGATAAGGCTAAACCTAGAATCTCAATCGCCACCATTTTTTTATCAGTTGTATTGTTTGTTCCTTTATTACTTTTCATTACTCACTTGTTTAAATGATACATTCTAAAGAAAATTCAGAACACTATATCTGGGGAAACCAATGTGACAGCTGGGTCCTTAAAAATACGCGAAACTTATCTGTGAAGCAGGAAAAGATGCCTGCCGGAACTTCAGAAAAACTGCACTACCATGAGATAGCGGATCAATTTTTCTACATCCTCAAAGGAGAAGCAGTATTATTTATCAATGAAGAAAAGTTTTGGGTTAAACAAAATGAATCTATTTCTATTGCACCGGGAACAAGGCATTTTATCTCCAATGAATCTGAAGCGGAAATTGAGTTTTTAGTCGTATCAAATCCTCCTACGGATCATGATAGAATTGAAATTAAAGAATAATTAAAAATGGCTTTTCTATATAATCTATTTATCAGTCTGCTGACTTTTGGAATGAAGGTTTTCGCCTTGTTTAATGATAAAACTAAAAAAGGCGTTGAAGGGAGGAGCGAGTCTTTGACCAAAGTAAAATCTTCATTTTCACAGACAGATAAGGTAATCTGGATGCATGCTGCCAGTTTAGGAGAATATGAGCAGGGATTGCCGGTTCTGGAAAAGCTTAAGGAAATTTTTCCCGACCATAAAGTCCTGGTAACTTTCTTTTCCCCGTCAGGATATGAGAATGTGGTGAAAAAGAAGCATATGGCAGATGTAATCTGTTACTTACCTTTCGATAAAAAACATACTGTTAAAGAGTTTATATCACAATTTAACACTGAACTATTTTTTACGGTTAAATATGACTACTGGTATAACCTGCTTGCTGAACTTAAGAATCAGGGAGCAAAGGTTTATGTAATTTCAGCATTGTTCTATGAGAGACAGTCCTTTTTTACCTCGTATGGGAAATGGTTTGTAAAACAGCTTCAGGACAATGTAGACTGGTTTTTCCATCAGACTCAGTTTTCATTGGCCCTTGCGAAAAGTGTAGGGTTGATAAAGTCTTCTGTAACGGGAGATACAAGGTTTGACAGGGTAAAACAACTTCGTGAGCGCAACAATCATGTAGACTTTATTTCTGATTTTAAAGGAGAAAGTAAAGCCATTGTTTTCGGAAGTTCCTGGCAGGCTGAAGAGAAAATAGCAGAAGCTGTTTCCCGTAAAAATAATACGGTGAAGCTCATCATAGCACCTCATGATCTGAAAAGAGTAGAGCATCTTAAAAATATATTCCCAGATGCCTTATTGTACAGTGAAATACATAATTTTCAGTCTTCAATTCGCAATTCCCAGATTTTGATTATAGACAGTATAGGCTTGTTATCAAAACTATATTCATATGCAGAGGTGGCTGTTGTGGGAGGAGGATTTCACGATGCGGGCCTTCATAATATCCTGGAGGCGGCAACTTTTGGTGTTCCTGTGGTCTTTGGAAATCATTACAAAAAGAATCCCGAAGCTGATGATCTGATCGCTGCTGGTGGCGGAAAGTCTTTTAAAGACGAATATACGACTGCAGAATTTGTTTTATTTCTTACCAATGAGGATAATAAAGAAGAACTTGCGGAGATGTCCCGGAATGCAGGAAAGTTTATAGATAATAAGCCTGATTCTACCAGAATGATTCTTCAGAAAATCTTATCTTAAAAATCCCTGGCTTTTAATTTCTTTCATGATCTGATCAATATTCCCTGGAATTTTATCACATTCAAACCAATTAAGATCAAGCCCATTATTAATACACAGCTTTTGCAGGTAGTGATTTTCTAAGATTTTATCTGAAGTTTCACGAAGATATTCATCAATTTCCAGCCAGTAATCTTCATCCAGTTTTTTAATTAAAAGCAAAGATTTAAATACTTTGTTGATCATATAAATATAAAGCTTGTAAACATTATCAAACCTCTGCCTGCTGAGGTCGCTGTTGTTTTCCAGTACTTTGTTGATCAGAAGAAGATTCAGTGAGACTTCCCCGAATTTGTCAGTGGTGATTTTGACGTGTTCAGTAATTTCAGCGCTTATTTTTCGAATAATGGTCAGAAAATATTTGGCGTTTCCGATATATTTTGCAGCTAGGAGGACCTGTTCTTCCACATGTTCTTCCATGGCATTTCTTTTATCATCCGTAGTTTCCGGGTCAATCAGTTCGAAATACAGCTTTTTGGATAACAATTTGTCCTTCCTAAGGAGTCTGAAAATGAGTTTGTCTTTCTCGGCACCTGAAAAAGCACTCAGAGCGGCTTTGAACTCTTTTGAATACTCCATTAATTAAAAATTTTCGAATATTTGAGGAATCCATTTAGCGCCCAGTTAGCCGTATAGTATAATGATTTTAATGTTGAAAATCCCATGAAATCTTTATAGACAAGGTATTGATCTTTGATGATGTTTTTTTTATTTCTGGAAACACTGTTTTCCCGCATTCTGTACTTTGCCAGCGTTTTTTTTACTGGCATCCCTTCCGGAATGACCTTTAAAAGATTAAGCCACATCACATGGTCCTCGCGTTTGCTTTTTACGGGGAACAGGAATTTACCAACTCTTTGGGTATCATACATGGTAGAGACAGGAGCAAGACGGCATGTCTTCAGCAGATTGGAGAAAGTAACTGTTTTGTCAGCCAGAAAGTCTTTCAGAATTGGCTGCAGCTGCTCATTACATCTGGAATAATTACAGTAGACAAGTTCTACATGGTGTTCCTGCATATAACCGGTCATTGTTTCAAGATATTCGGGATACCAGTAATCATCAGAATCCAGAAAGGCAATATATCTTCCCTGGGCTCTTTCCAGGCTGTTGTTCCTTGCATTTCCTGCGCCTCCGTTTTTCTCCAGTACCTGCAGCTTTATTCTGGGATCATTATATTTCCTGATGATCTCAACAGTATTATCTTTAGAAAGGTCATCAGTGATCAGCCACTCCCAGTTTTCATAGGTTTGGTTAAGAACAGACTGTATGGTTTCCTCGATAAATTCTGCAGAATTATAACATGGAGTAATAATGGAGACAAGATCTTTCATTTATGCTTTTTGAATTGTAAAATTATAAAAATCTTTTTTCATAAAGATGCCAGGAAGCAATTCCTACCCCGATTACTACCAACATGCATACCAATCCCATTAAATAAGGATTGTAGCTGGCGAAAAGCCCCAATGTTGCAAATACCCTGATAATAGGGAAGTGGAATATATAAATGCCGTAAGTGAAATCTCCGTACTTTCCAAAATTGTTCAGGAACTTAAATGAATAAGCAATGTACAGAACAATAATACTGATCATCATTGGAGAAAATAGTTTTATTTTAAAAATAAGATCTATCCAGACAGTAATTATGGCAATGATGAATAAAGCATTTTTATGTTTGATAAACTTATCAAAGTTAAAGTAGATCAGCATTCCGCCAATGAAATAACATAATGATCCCGGTAATTGTCTGGAAAGGGCAGCTTTTCCGGCCATTTCAAAATAGTTGAGATAAATTAGTGAGAGAAAATACAATACAATCAGACTGATATTCCGGTATTTGTTATTTTTTCCAAACAATAAAAACATCAGTGGAACAGCAATATAAAAGCACATTTCTATTTTAAGGGTCCACAATGCTCCGTTTACCGCCTGGTTTCCGAATACTCCGGGTAGCCATGGCGCTTTAAAATTCATGAAAATTGAATTCCAGAATAGGTATTTATACACCTGTGTATTGCCAAAATATTCAGAAAAAGGTAAAGTGCTGACCAGACTTAATAATGTTGCACATAGAAATACAACTAACAAATAGGCAGGAACAATTCTGTTAAATCTCTTTTTGGCGTAGCTTTTTAAGCTTGATGATCTTTCATAACTTCTCGCAATAAGAAAGCCACTAACGATAAAAAATGAGAAAACAGCCACTTCCACAGGGCTGTACGTTAAAATTGTAAGCTGGTCAGCGCCGCTTAATGCCCCCAAATGTCCTACAAAGACAATGAAAGCAAGGAGAACACGTATAAAATCAAAATTGTTTCTCGTTATATCCTGCATTTGTATTTTGTTTCATGCAAAAATAACTTTTTTAATACAATGAATGATGCTCATATATTCATTATTTGTTAAATAAAGGGAAAAGTACATCAGAGTGTTTTAAAATATATATAAATAAAGCCCGATGAAATAATTTTTCATAAAAAATAGTAATATAAATCAAAAAAATTATAATTTTAGCGCTTGAAAAAATTGATCTATGAAGAAATTAGCATTACTATTTGCAGGTTTGTCTTTGTTTGCAGCTACAGGATGTAGTGATAATAATGATACTGTTCTGGAAGCTCCTCTGGTTGGGACCTGGCAACCATTAAAAGAAGTAGTTACTACTGTAGAGACCGGCGAGGATCCGGTGTCTAACACAATTACTTATACTGACTGTCAGAAACAGACCAGATGGTGGTTCAGCGCTGACTCCAAGGGAGGGAAAACAAACTGGGGAGATACTGCTACGCCCGGTCAGTGTGCTATTCTTTCAGAAATAAAATTCAACTATACCTATAATAAAGAAGGAAAAGATGTCCAGATGAAAATTCAGGGAGTCGTAGAGCCACAGAATGCAAAGATTATTACTTTGAATGAAACAACGCTTAATCTTGCAGTAAGAGAGGAAACTCAGGATCCTAAGATATTCCAGACAAGAACATTTACCTTCAAGAGAGTTCCTCAATAATAGTATATACTTCAGGATATAAAAACAGATCTCATCTCCGGATGGGATTTTTTTGTTGAAGCCGGAATTGCAATTCATCATAAATTAAATTTCTATTTCCTTTAAAATCATTATTTTTGTGATTCTTGTAAAAAGGGAAAAATAATTCAATATTAAAGTCTAACATATAACATCTATATAAAGTGTTTTACGATCATCAGCAGATAGAAAAAAAGTGGCAGAAATACTGGGAGGATAATCAAACCTATAAAACCTCTAATAACACAGATAAACCTAAGTTTTATGTACTCGATATGTTTCCATACCCATCAGGAGCAGGACTTCACGTAGGTCACCCGCTGGGATATATTGCATCGGATATCTATGCGAGATATAAAAGACATCAGGGGTTTAATGTTCTTCACCCGGTAGGATATGACAGCTTTGGTCTTCCTGCTGAACAGTATGCTATCCAGACAGGGCAGCATCCGGCAATTACTACAGAACAGAATATCAACAGATATGAGGAGCAGTTAAGAAAAATAGGTTTTTCATTTGACTGGAGCAGAGAAGTAAGAACTTCAGATGCATCTTATTATAAATGGACGCAATGGATTTTTATCCAGCTATACCATTCCTGGTATAATAAAAATACAGACAAGGCAGAAGCTATTGATTCTTTGATTCAGCATTTTGAAGAAAAAGGAACGGAAGGCTTAAATGCAAATCAGAACGATGAATTAAATTTCACAGCAGAAGAATGGAAGAATGCTTCCGATCTTGATAAAGAAGATATCTTATTAAACTATCGTCTTGCCTACAGAGCAGAGACAACTGTAAACTGGTGCCCGGCATTAGGAACAGTACTGGCAAATGATGAGGTGAAAGATGGAAAATCCGAAAGAGGAGGATTCCCGGTTTTCCAAAAGAAAATGATGCAGTGGAGCATGAGAATCTCTGCATACTCTGAAAGACTGTTACAGGGATTAAATACTTTAGACTGGCCACAGCCGTTGAAAGATTCTCAGGAATACTGGATTGGAAAATCTCAGGGAGCGCAGGTTAAGTTTCAGGTAGAAGGTCATGACGAGATTGTTGAGGTATTTACAACAAGACCTGATACCATCTTTGGAGCAACCTTTATGGTGTTGGCTCCGGAAAACCCTTTAGTGGAAACGATTACTACTGATGCTCAAAAAGCAGAAGTAGACACTTATATTGAAGAAACTTCTAAAAAGACCGAAAGAGACAGAATGTCTGACGTGAAAAACGTGAGCGGTGCTTTCACCGGAAGTTATGCAATCAATCCGTTCAGCAATGAAAAAATGCCGATCTATATTTCAGACTATGTACTGATGGGATATGGAACAGGTGCGGTAATGGCCGTTCCTGCACATGATGAGCGTGATCACAGATTTGCTAAGAAGTTTAATCTTGAAATTAAAAAAGTTGTAGAGACTGAAGAAGACGTTCAGGAGAAATCTTTTGATTCTAAAGATTCCGTTTGTGTAAACTCTGATTTCTTAAACGGATTACATTATAATGATGCGAAAGCAAAAATAATTTCCGAGATCGAAACGAAAGGAATCGGTCATGGAACTACCAACTACAGACAGCGTGATGCTATTTTCTCAAGACAGCGTTATTGGGGAGAACCTGTTCCTATATATTATAAGGATGGAATGCCATACACGTTGCCAACTTCCGCTTTACCTCTGGAACTTCCTGAAGTTGAAAAATACTTACCTACAGAAGATGGAGATCCGCCACTAGGAAACGCAAAAGAATTTGCATGGGATGAGGTTAATCATAAAGTAGTTGCTACAGACTTAATTGATGATAAAACTATTTTCCCTTTAGAATTATCTACTATGCCGGGATGGGCAGGAAGCTCATGGTACTTCCTTAGATATATGGATCCTAATGATCAGGAAGCTTTTGTTAAAAAAGAACTGGCAGACTATTGGGGACAGGTAGACCTATATATAGGAGGAAGCGAGCATGCAACCGGCCACTTATTATATTCCCGTTTCTGGAACATGTTCTTAAAAGACAGAGGATATATCAGCCATGAGGAGCCATTCCAGAAATTGATTAACCAGGGGATGATCTTAGGGATGAGTGCATTTGTGTACAGAATTGATGGTACAAATCAATATGTATCCAAAAATCTGGCTAAAGATTATAAAACTCAGCAGATTCACGTAGATGTATCCTTATTAAAAGGTACCTCTGATGAATTGGATACAGAAGCTTTCAAGGCATGGAGGCCGGATTATGCTGATGCAGAATTTATTCTGGAAGATGGAAAATACATCACAGACCGTGAGGTAGAAAAAATGTCCAAGTCTAAATATAATGTAGTAAACCCTGATGACATCTGTGAAGAATATGGTGCGGATGGTTTAAGATTATATGAAATGTTCTTAGGACCATTGGAGCAATCCAAACCTTGGAATACACAGGGACTAAGTGGAGTATACGGTTTCCTTAAAAAATTCTGGAATCTTTATTTTAATGGAGATGTATTTGAAGTTTCAGACGAAGAACCTGCAAAAGCGGAATATAAAGTTTTACATACCTTAATAAAGAAGGTCGTATATGATATTGAAAACTTCTCTTTCAATACATCCGTATCATCATTTATGATTGCTGTAAACGAACTTCAGAAAATAAAATGTAACAAACGCAATATTTTAGAACCGTTAGCCGTTATCATTTCTCCTTATGCTCCTCATATCTGTGAAGAATTGTGGAATTTATTAGGACATGATACTTCGATAGAATTTGAAAAATTCCCGGTATTGAATGAGGATTATCTTGTTGAAGACGAAATTGAGTATCCGGTAAGCGTAAATGGCAAAATGAAGTTCAAAATTTCACTTTCAGCTCAATTATCTGCCAAGGAAGTGGAAGATTTGGTGATTTCGAACGAGAAAATGCAACAGATTTTGGAGGGTAAAACCCCTAAAAAAATCATTGTAGTCCCTCACCGTATTGTGAATATCGTAATTTAAAAAAAAATTAACATTGGGAAATTAAAAAAAATGAGAGTCTAATTTTTTTGATTTTTTAATTCAAACGTTAAATTTGGAAAAAATAAGTAAAATAATTTAAAATAATTATTATTTCGAAATCGTATTAAAATTTCTTTATCAAAAAAAAGCAAAATGTTTAATTAAGACTCTTGCATTTTAATTAATTTTGCCTTTAATTTACACCCTGTAAAATTTTAAAACAATATAATTTAGTTAAATATGGAAATGAATGTTTCAAAAAATGATGAGCAAGTAGTTGCTAGAAAGGCAGGAGGTTTAAATCCAGCTGTTATTATTCCTATTCTATTTGCTATAGGAGTATGTATTTATTTATTCGTTCTTGGTAGCCCAGGAAACTTTAAAGATGCAGACAAACTAGGAAGTGGATCTGTAGCTTTTTCAAGTGTTGAAGGAAAAGACATTCACCCAGAATCGTTTTTAGGTATTATCTACAAAGGAGGGGTTATCGTACCAATCTTGATTACTTTCATGATTACTGTAATCGTTTTCTCTTTTGAAAGATATTTCGTTCTTGGTAAAGCAGCTGGAAAAGGAAACTTAGACAACTTCGTTGTTCAGGTAAGAAGCTTACTAAACCAAAACAAAATCGACGAAGCTATCGAAGAGTGTGACAGACAACAAGGTTCTGTTGGTAACGTAGTAAAAGAAGGTCTTACTACTTATAAAGCACTTGCTCACGATACTACATTAAATAAGGAGCAGAAAATGGTAGCACTTAACAAAGCTATCGAAGAAGCTACTACTCTTGAGATGCCAATGCTTGAGAAAAACATGATGATCCTTTCTACTCTAGGTACGGTTGCAACGTTAGTAGCACTACTAGGAACGGTAATCGGGATGATCAAGGCGTTCTTCGCATTAGGTTCAGGAGGTGGTACTCCGGATGCTGCTGCTCTATCTACAGGTATCTCTGAAGCCTTGATCAACACGGCATTAGGTATCGGTACTTCAGCAATCGCTATTATCCTTTACAACTTCTTTACATCTAAAATTGACGGATTAACTTACAAGATCGATGAGATCTCTATGAGTATCCAACAATCTTTCGCTGAATTCAACTAAGAATTAGCAAGATATTTGCATTAGCAATTAAAAGAAGTTTAATTAAAAATATTTTATAATAATGGCGAGAGTCAAACCAAAAAGACATGGAGTAATTACGGACATGACTGCAATGTGTGACGTTGCGTTCCTACTCCTTACGTTCTTTATCTTGACCACTCAGTTTAAAAAACCTGACGTGGAGCAGATCAAACCGCCATCTTCAATTTCGGAAAAATTGCTTCCTGATGCTAGTTTAATGACTATCAATGCTACTCCGGACGGAAAATTCTATTTCCAGCCAGTAGAAAATGCATCAGAAAGAGTTGCTCTTTTGGATAAAATGGGACAAAAGTATGGAATTACTTTTAACAACAATCAAAAGGCTGCTTTCCAGAAAGTTCAGGCAATCGGTGTTCCAATGAACCAGCTTAAAGGCTACTTGGATATGTCTGAAGATGAGCAGAAAAATTATAAGAGTCCTACAGGAATTCCTATGGACAGTACAAATAAGCAATTAATTGATTGGGTAAAAGAAAGTTTGAGCGTTAATCCTGACTACAAGTTAGCAATTAAAGGTGACGTTACTACTCAATACCCTAAAGTGAAAAGCCTATTTGAAGGTTTAAGAGATATTGATTTTCTTAAATTTTGGTTGATTACATCACAAGAAGGTAAACCTAACGAATAATATCGATAGAAATGGCAGAAGTACAAGTACAAGAAAAAGGCGGCAAGGGCGGCAAGGTCCGTTCCAAGAAGCAGAGTACCAGAGTCGATATGACTCCGATGGTGGACTTGGGTTTTCTATTGATTACCTTCTTTATGTTCACAACTACGTTCAGTAAACCGAATGTTATGGATTTGGGTCTTCCGGCGAAACCGAAAAAAGATCAGCCGAAACCACCTCCAACAGAAATTAAACTTTCGAACTCTATCTCTATATTATTAGGTAAGAACAACAGAGTATTTTGGCACCAGCAGGATGCTACATCCCTGAATGACCAGACTCTTATGGAAACTACCCTTGATAGAGAAGGAATCAGAAAAGTAATTCAGCAGGCAAAATCTAGAGCTGCAGATCCGGCTAAATTTACCGTGATCATTAAGCCGACTGACGATGCTGTATATAAGAACTTTGTTGATATTCTTGACGAAATGGCAATTACCAAGAGTGAGCAGTACGGTGTTACTGATATCAAGCCTTGGGAGAAAGCTGTGTACGAGAAAAAAGTAGGAGGTGCTGCTGCACCGGCTGCTGCTACAAAGTAATTTAACCATAAAATTGTTATATCTAATCTATGGCAGATGAAAATGTATACGGTCAGAATCTTACTTTAGACGAGATCGTATTTGAAAATAGAAACAAGGAATATGGTGCCTATGATCTTAGACATCAGTATCCGAGACTTTTAACAAAGTCTTTTATCATCGGAACAGCTTTATTCCTTTTGGCAGCTTTGTCTCCGTTCATCTATCTTACGATTAAAAATCTTACAGCTCCGCCTAAACAGGAAGTAAAGGCAGATCTTGTAGATATTATCGAAGAAGATCCGATTATCGAGCAGCCTAAAGAAGAAGAACCACCTCCACCACCACCACCTCCAAAAGAAGAGGAGAAAATTGAGGTTATTCAGAACGTGGTTCCTGAGCCTGTAAAAGCTCCGAAAATTGAAACTCCACCACCACCGATCTCTAAACAGTTGGAAACTACAACCGGTTTACAGAATCAGGAGGGGGTAAAAGCTCCGGCTTATACACCACCACCGCCACCACCATCTACAGGTACTAAAGCAAGTACAGTAGAAGTAAAAGCGAACAACCCTAACGAGATCTATAAAGATGTTGACCAGTCTGCAGAATATCCTGGAGGTATGGGAGCATTAAGAAAGTTCCTGGGTGATAACTTTGATACTTCTTTGATGGAAGGAGGAGAAGGAACACTTAAAGCTAAGCTTAAGTTCGTTGTAGAAAAAGACGGAACTGTATCAAACGTTACTATTGAAGAGAAATCTCCAAATGGCGACTTTAACAGTGAAGCTGTACGTGTAGTTAAGAAACTTAAAAAATGGACTCCTGCGAAGAGAAACGGGGAGAGCGTTAGATCTTACTATAGCGTACCATTTACTATGAACTTTGAATAAGACTTATTTATTCAAAATATAAATAAAAAGAGAGGCATATGCTTCTCTTTTTATTTTTTTTGGTATTTTTGTTACATGATGTTCAATTGGTTATCCCTGGTTACGGGATTGTTTTATATCGTTTTAGGAATTGTAGTGATTGTCTACAAATTCTTCTTTACTATTTTAGAACCTGCTGTTGCCTACGCATTAGGAGTAGTACTGGTTATTTATGGTATTTTCAGAATTTACAGGGCGATCTCAAGAATTAAACAATCGAGAAATGAAGAATAGTTTCAAGCTTGCAGTAATTTTTGCTTTGAGCATAATGCTGGCAGGCTGCAAAAAGGAGAAAAATGCTCCTTCCTATCACAAAGGTGATCTCACAATTTTTACTGACGAATCCTTTCAAAGCGTTACAGAAGCATTAGCTGAAGGCTATATGATCAACTACCCTGAAACCCACATCAAAGTAGAAACCAAGAAGGAAGATTTAGGACTTCTTGATCTTTTAAAAGGAAGTGCTAAAGTGGTGGTAATGTCCAGAAATCTTACTCCCGAAGAAATAAAAACATACGAGGAAAGAACAGATTTAAAGTTTCTTCCTGCCAGATTCGCTGCAGATGCAGTCGTTTTTGTTGTGCCTAAAGATTCTCCGAAAGAAAGTATTTCTATGGATGAAATCAATAACGGGCTGACGTCTGATAAAAAAGAATTTATCTTCGACGGAACCAATTCAAGTAATCTGAATTTTGTTGCTGAAAAATTTAAAAAAACAGCCAAAAGATTTGAAATTTTCCATTATTCCCGGAAATCAGAAGATTATTGAGGAGTTAGGGAAATATCCGGATAAAATAGGCGTTATTGGCCTTAATACTTTTAGCCGTCCTTATGATAAAACTTCGGAAAGACTAAGAGAGATGGTAAAGGTTCTTCCTGTGGTAGATAAAGGAAAATCATATAACGCAGATTTTGATGGGCTCCGTACTATGGAATATCCGTTTACAAGAGTACTTTACTTTCTGATTAACGAAGGTAATTTTAATATCGCCAATGGATTTATAAGATTTTCATGTACCCATTTGGGGCAGAAAATTGTACAGAAAGAAGGTTTGCAGCCTTATAATCTGTATAAGAGAGAAGTGCAGATGCGTTAAAAAAAATTAAATTCACAATTTATTCCCATTAAAAATAAAGATTTGGTCTGAAAATTGTGTAGAATATAACTCAATTATTTAGAAAATATAAAATGAAAGATATAATGAATATGAATGTAAAGAAGATTGCTTTTGGAGCAGCCGTGGTATTTTTTACCGGTTTTGCCTCTGCACAGACATTGCAGGATGGTATCAACAGTATAGACAGTGATAAATTTGCACAGGCAAAAACAAACTTCACTGAAATGATCGCTAAAGAGCCTACAGCTGAAAACTACTTCTATTTAGGAAATACTTTCTTAAGACAAGGAGAGCCGGATTATGCTAAAGCAACTGAGAACTTCAACAAGGGATTAGCTGCTGACGGTAAAAGCTATCTTAACAAAATCGGTTTAGCTGCTGTTAAATTAGGTAAAGGGGATAAAAATGCCGTTGCTGAAATTCAGAAAGTAGTTACTGATTCAAAAGAAAAAGATGCTGAAGTATTATTCAGAGCTGCAGAAGCTTTAACTTTATTTGAAAAGAACAGTTCTCCTGATCTTGCTATTCAGTACCTTAATAAGGCTATTGAAAAAGCTGAGAAAAAAGGAGTTCCTGCACATTATTATTATACATTAGGAGACGCTTACAGATTGAAAAGATCTCCGGGGGAAGCAATGTCGGCTTACGACAAGGCGTTACCTGTAGCTAAAAATAAAGCTTCCGTTTACACGAGAATGGCTACATTATGGATGGCTGCACAGGTATGGCAAAAAGCGAAAGAGAGCGTTGATAAAGCAATTGCAGTAGACCCTACTTATGCTCCGGCATACAAGGCATTGGCTGGTTATGATATCAGATACCAACAAAATGCAAAAGCTACACAAGACCTTATCAACTATACAAAATATGCTGATGAAGATCCATATACTCAATTAGAAATTGCTAAATTATACTTCACCAATGAAGATTATGCAAACTCTAAAATGGTATTGGACAAGATTTTTGATAAAATTGACGATCCTATTAAGTTCAAATTAAGAGCTTACAACGCATATGCAGACAGAAACTATGCAGATGCTAAACAGAATATGGATACTTTCGTTTCTCAGGCTGAGAAAACAAGAATATTGCCTGCGGACCAAGGTTTACAGGGACTTATTGCTGCTGGTTTAGCAAAAGATGAAAAAGATGCTGCTAAAAAATCTGCTTTAATGGCTGAAGCTCAGCAAAAAGTGGGTATTGCAAAAGCTGCTAAGGATGAAACAATGAAGTGGGATCTTGAATTGGCTAATATCGCAGGTGGTGGAGGTGCTTCTCAGGCAGAAGCAGACAAAGGACCTACTAACCCTACCATTGAAGCGTTGAAAAAGCAAGTGGCCGCAAACAGCCAGGACTCTGATGCTTTATTTAAGTTGGCAACCGCTTACCAGAATGCTAAAAACTGGAACGGAGCTATCCTAACATGGCAGAAAATGTCAGCTCTTCTTCCAGACTGGGCACCGGCATACTATAGTCAGGGATATTCTTACCAGCAGGCAGGAAATAATGAGGCTGCAAAACTGGCTTATGAAAAATTCATCAGTACAGTAAAACCGGCTGATCAGGAAGCAAACAAGCAGACCCTTGCTTATGCTTACTTTGCTGTTGCATATATGAGCAAAGATTCTGATCCTGCAAAAGCAAAAGATTATGTAGCGAAGTCTTTACAGCTAGATCCTACTTACCAGGATGCTGTAAAATTAAATGCAGAAATCAACAAGTAATTTAAAATTTAAATTATAGATATTAAAACTTCCCATTCGTAATGTTTGGGAAGTTTTTATTTTAAATCCTATCTTTGAATCTATGAAAACTGATATACTTGCTTTTGGTGCGCATCCTGACGATGTGGAACTGGGATGCGGAGGAACTATTGCTAAAATGGTTTCTGAAGGGAAAAAATGTGTGGTTGTAGATCTTACAAGAGGTGAGCTCGGAACAAGAGGAACAGATGAAACCAGAAAAACGGAAGCGGCCGATGCTGCCAAAATCTTGGGTCTTTCCGCAAGAGAGAACCTGGGGATGAAAGATGGATTTTTGGTAAATTCAGAAGAATATCAGATGAGGATCGTAAAAATGATTCGCAAATACAGGCCTGAAATCGTCTTAGCGAATGCGATTGATGATAGACATCCGGATCATGCAAAAGGAGCGAAATTAGTGTCAGATGCGTGCTTTTTGTCCGGACTGAGAAAAATTGAAACGGTATTGGAAGGGGAGAGCCAGGAAGTATGGAGACCGAAGCATGTTTTTCATTACATCCAATGGAAAAATATTCAACCGGAATTTGTGATTGACATATCTGAGTTTCTTGATAAAAAAATTGATGCATGTATGGCCTATAAAACCCAGTTTTATGATCCAACTTCTAAAGAACCTGAAACTCCAATTACCACAAAAGACTTTTATGAGAGCTTGACTTACCGTGCACAGGATTTAGGCCGGTTATCGGGAGTTACTTATGCTGAGGGGTTTACGTCTGAGAAGTTAATTTCTTTGAAAAATTTTGACGGAATTGTTTGGTAGTTGAGGAAATTGTCCTATATTTGCACTCAGAAAACGGTGATTGTAGCTCAGTTGGTTAGAGCGTCGGATTGTGGTTCCGAAGGTCGTGGGTTCGAGACCCATCATTCACCCAAAGAAAGTACACTTTTTGAAAGTGTACTTTTTTATTTCCTATCCATTTTCAATCATTTGCAACTCAGTTTTCATCTACTTTTTATTGAATACTTTTTTCAGTTTGTACTTATAAATCTTGTGTAAATATGCAAAAATGGTTTTTACTAAAATCTTTAAGTACTCTTGAAGCAGTTGAAATTATATTCTTTTAAATAGGAATGATGACTTCAGAGCATAAAAAAAGCATCTTTTTCAGATGCTTGTGTTTTTAGATATTCTTTTTTAAACTTCGTCGTCAGAATCTATTGTATAAGATCTGCTTTTGAAATCCTTGTCATGTTTTTCTGAAATTACATCCTCACCCTTTTCATTAATGATGAAATCTGTGGACTCATTAAACATCTCCTGGAAACTTTTAAAATCTTCTTTATAAAGGTAAATTTTATGCTTCTCGAATGTAGCTTCCCCATTCTCTCCGAAATTCTTCTTACTCTCAGTGATTGTAAGATAATAATCTCCCGCTTTCGTCTCGCGCACATCAAAGAAATAAGTTCTTCTTCCTGCTTTTAACACCTTCGTGAAAATCTCATTTTCATGGCGTTCCTTGTATTCACTCATTGTTAGATATTTTTTAATCTTGTTAAGAACAAATATAAAAGAATTCTTTTAATCACAAAATTTTTTTTATGATTTATTTAACAATTGAGAACGAAATGGCTATGCGGTTACAGAATTGGCAATTTCAGTCAGGTTGATAATCTGGTGGGCTTTTTGAGCGCTAGACTCTCTGTGTGTGATAATTATGGAAGTGGCATTACTGATTTTTTTATCAATATTTTCCAGAATATTGTGTTCGGTTTCGGTATCTAAAGCGGATAGAGAGTCATCAAAAATAATGATATTAGGGTCTTTAATTAAGGCTCTGGCGATACAAATTCTCTGCTTTTGGCCCCCTGAAAGCATGACGCCACGTTCACCTACAAGTGTTTTATATTGGTCTTTGAACTCAACAATATTTTTGTGAACATCTGCAATTTTGGCATACTCTACTACTTTTTCGTGAGAAGGATGGTCGATGGCAAATCCAATATTATTTTCGATAGTATCTGAGAATAAATAGCTTTCCTGAGGAATGTATCCAATAAAGTTTCTATAGTTATCCAGATTATGGTCTTTAAGATTTTTACCATCAATCAAAATTTCACCCTCAGTTGGATCTATCAGTCGGCATAAAAGAAGGGCAATTGTTGATTTTCCGCTTCCGGTTTTACCCATAATAGCCAGAGATTCGCCAGCTTTTACTTTGAAGCTTAAATTATCCAGTGCCTTGATTCCCGTATTAGGATATACGTAAGAAACATTTCTGAATTCTATATCTCCTTTAATAGGGTAGTTTTCAAAATTAGTGTTAATGATCTCGGATTTCTTATCCATAAATTCATTGATTCTTTGCATAGATGCTTCAGCCCTCTGGTTCACGGAAGTTACCCATCCAACCATAGAGAAGGGGAAAATCAGGGTGTTGATATACATGAAGAAATCAGCAATTTTACCAATGCTTAACTCTCCGGCAATATACTTTGTACCGCCTATCAATATGATGGCAACGTTCAATAATCCAATAACAAAAAGAATAATGGTGAAGAAATAAGCTTCTGTCTTCGCAAGATCTAAAGCCTTATTCTGGTAATCAGTAACTTTAACTCCGTAGTTTTTTTCAATATATTTTTCTCTCGCGAAAAATTTTACGACACGGATTCCGGAAAAACTATCCTGAACAAAAGTGGAAATTGCAGACTGGCTTTTCTGCATGATCTTCGATTTTTTGTTAATAATCGAACTTACTTTATAAATTGCATATGATAAAATAGGAAGCGGAAGTAAAGTCCACATCGTCATGGAAGCATCCGTTTTTACCATATAAATAGCAGTGATCAGCACAAGAACAATCAGGTTGGCCACATACATTACTCCGGGCCCGAGATACATTCTTACAGCCACTACATCTTCACTCAGCCTGTTCATCAGGTCTCCAATAGTAGTCTGCTTATAATCCGTTAAAGATAAATCCTGATAATGTCTGTAGATTTTATTTTTAAGCTCATATTCTATCCTTCTGGAAGCAACAATAATGGTCTGTCTCATCATGAAGGTAAAGAATCCGGTTAGAAGAGAGCATCCTATGATAATTCCAACATAAATTAAAACCTGTTGGTTAAAGCCAAGATTCCCACTTTTAGTAAGTTCATCTACAGATTTCCCTACAAACTGAACCTTATATATGTTAAAGAAATTACTGGCAATAATAAATAGTACTCCCCAAAACAATAATATTCTGTGTTTCCAAAAATAAGGATTTAAGGTTTTTAGCGCTTTCATATAGTTTGACAAAATTACAAAAATGTCATCACACTACGAATTTCATCAATTTTAAATTTTGTATCTTTGCACCCATAAAAAAGCTCTTTGAATGTTAGGAAGACGACAAATCCGTGAAAAAGTAGTACAGACAGTGTATTCATACTACCAGAATCCTGTAAAATTTGATGTTTTAGAGAAAAACATGTTTGCCGGGATAGAGAAAATCTATTATCTGTACATCTACCAGCTTAATTTTTTGGTAGCTCTTAAAGAATTGGCAGAACACCAGATCGAAATTGGTAAGAATAAGTTTCTTAAAACTGATGCTGATATCAATCCTAACCAAAAATTCATCAACAACCAGGTATTGCTTAAACTGGAAGAAAATCCTGAAAGATTATTTTTTACCGGCCAGCACAAGCAACTGAAATGGGATATGCATGATGATTTATTGGTGAAAACTTTCCAAAGAATTACTGCAGGGAAACGTTATCAGGATTTCATGAAAGAAGAAGGTTACTCTTTTGAAGAAGATCAGAAATTTATCGGTAAATTATTTTTAAGATATATTGCTGAGAATGAAGATTTTCATGATTATTTAGGAGATAAGGAACTTTCATGGTATGATGATATCCACATTGCCAATTCAATGGTACAGAAAACAATTGGTTTCCTGAGAGAGGATGAAGAAAGCAGAACTTTGATCAAGATGATTAAAGATGAAGATGATAAAACTTTCGCTGCAAAACTGTTGAAAGACACATTGAACAACTGGGAGAACAATGAAAAGAAACTGGAAGAAAGACTCGAAAACTGGGATCTGGAAAGAGTTTCTCTAATGGATAAAGTAATTTTGTCTACAGCAATTGCTGAACTTGATAACTTTGCTTTCACGCCTTCAAGAGTCATCATTAATGAATATATTGAGATTGCAAAAGTATTTGCTACAGACCGTTCCAATATTTTCATCAATGGTATTTTAGATAAATATTGTAAAGATCAAAATAGAATATAAAATGAAAAAGACGTTATCAATTATCGCCTTGTCAATTATAGGCTTTGGGTTAGTTTCATGTAAAAAAGAAAATAAAGAAACTCAAGGTACTGAAACTGCAGCTACTGACTCTGCAACCGTTGCTGCTCCTCTAACTACTGATTCTGCAGCAGCACCTGCAACTGGTGAAGCAGCAGCTCCGGTTTCTAATCAACCTTCTACTTCTGTTGCTTTATCTGAAAACAGTTTCGATTTCGGAAAAATCAAAAAAGGAGATAAAGTAGAGCACGTATACGAAATTACCAACACGGGGAAAAACCCATTAATCATTTCTGAAGTGAAGCCAGGATGCGGATGTACAGCTCCGGACTTTACGAAAGAACCAATTATGCCTGGTAAGAAAGGAAAAGTTACGTTGCACTTTGATTCTTCAAGCTTCGACGGAAACGTTCAGAAGTATGCAGATGTTTTTGCAAACGTAGAAAAAGCTCCGATCAGATTAACGTTCACTGCGAACATTCAACCATAATAATTAAAATATGCTGACATTATTTTTACAGGCACAGCCTCAGGGATCTTCATCAATGATGCTGATCATGATGGGTGTAATGTTTGTAGGGTTTTATTTCCTGATGATAAGACCTCAGATGAGAAAACAGAAGCAGGAAAAGAACTTTCAGGAAAACCTTAAAGTAGGAACAAGAGTTGTACTTACATCAGGTCTTCACGGAAGAATTGCTCAGGTTCAGGACGATGGTTTTGTAATCGAAACTTTATCCGGAAGCTGAAATTCGAAAAAGCTGCGGTTTCAAGAGAAATGACAGAAGCCCGCTTTGGAGCAAAATCTGCTGATAAGGCAGACGATAAAAAAGAAACAGCCACTGAAGAAAAAAATAATTCAGTCTGAAAATATCTGGTTGCGGCGGGTGAACGAAGTTCACCCGCCGCAGCTTTTTTATGCACAATTATAAAAGCAAATTCATCCTGTGTTGATTAGCGAAAACATATTGTTTAAATAAAATTTATCTTTGTGCTATGAATCAAAATACAAACAAAACGGTCCTGATTTTGGGAGCTAATTCAGATGTTGCCAAACAATGTATAAAGCAATATCTTGAAAAAGGATTTTCAGTAATTGCTGCCTCCAGAAATACAGCTTCACTGGAAAATTTTATCGGCTCAAATAATCTGGATCAATCAAAAATTTCTGTTTTGTATTTTGATGCTGCGGATTTTGATTCCCATCAAAAATTCTATTCTGAACTTTCTGTAAAACCGCATATTGTAGTGTATGCCGCAGGCTTTTTAGTAGACAATCAAAAAGCACTAACTGACTTCAAGGGAGCTAAACAAATGATGGAGGTCAATTACATGGGAGGTGTATCTGTTCTGAGTATTATTGCAATGGATGAAGGCAATAAGAATCTGGAAAGGATTGTCGGGCTTTCTTCATTGTCCGGAGTAAGAGGAAGGAAAAGCAATTTTGTCTATGGAAGTACAAAGGCCGCATTTACACAGTTTCTGGCTGGATTGAGACAGGAGCTGGCTTCCCGTAAAATCATTGTGAATGCTTTGGTCATCGGCTATATCAGAACAAAAATAAACGAAGGGCTGGATTTGAATGGATCTCTGATCATGGAACCAGAGTATGTAGCGAAATTCATTGTCAATGCAGGAAATTCTTTTACTATTGTTCCAAACTTTAAGTGGAAAATTATTTACCATATCCTGAGGCTTTTACCGGAAAATCTGGTGGCAAAATTACCTTAGGTAATATTTATTTAATTGTTATTTTCTTTAAGGTTAATACACTTCGGTACCGTTTTTGTAATTCTATGACCCGAAAATTATTTCTTCCTGCAAAATTCAATTTCTGAATGATTATTGAGTAAAGCTGAAACATTCCGTTCTGCTTGCAATCTGTTTTTAAGGATCAATATAATTTACTTTCACTCCGGGAGTGTAAGGTAAATTTCTGTTTAAATTTTGCAGGAGATATCAATACCTTATTGATATAAATAGTAAAACACATATAATACAAAAATGGACGATTTAGAATTGAACAACATTCAGCAGCACTGGGATACATTAATCTCTTCAGCAATTTCATGGGCTCCGAGAATTTTTACTGCAATCATTTCTGCATTATTAATTTACCTGATTGGATCGTGGATGATAAGAATGATTAAAAAATTGGTTGAAAAAGCTTTCAAAAAACGGAATATGGAAGCTTCTCTGCAGCATTTTCTTTTAAACATTATCAACTGGGGACTGAATATTCTTTTGTTCATCGTAGTTGTAACTCAGCTGGGCGTGCAAACTTCTGCATTTGTAGCCATGATTGGTGCCGCAGGTTTGGCAGTAGGTTTAGCTTTACAGGGATCCTTAACGAATTTTGCCGGTGGAATTTTGATTTTATTATTAAAACCTTTTAAGATTGGTGACTTTATTTCTACCAATTCAGGAGTTTCAGGAACTGTAGATGCTATAGATATCTTTCATACAAAACTCATTACACCACAAAACCAACTGATTGTTATTCCTAACGGCGTTGTTTCCAACAATAGTATTACCAATTTTACTCAATTGGGGACAAGAAGAACATCATTGGATATCGGAGTTGCTTATGATGCAGATTTAAGACATACAAAAGATCTTTTAATGAATGTCATTAAAAATAATCAATATGCTCTTTCAACACCTGCTCCACAGGTAGTGGTAACAGAACTTGGTGAGAGTGCTGTCAATTTATCTGTAAGGGTAAGCTCCTCCACTGAAAACTTCTGGGCTATGAATGAGGAACTGATCATTAGTTGTAAAGAAGCTCTCGACAAAGCAGGAATCGGAATTCCTTTTCCGCAAAGAGATGTACATATTTACAATCAATAATTATATTTAATTTTTTAAGAAACTCCTGCATATATTATGTGGGAGTTTTTATTTTAATCTATATTCTGCAGCGCCTCCAAAGCCTTCATCATATCAATTCCCTTACCTAAAACCGGCTTGAACAAATCACCCTTTTCTTTAATCCTTTCAAGAGCGTTATCAATATTAAAATCCGTAGGCTTCACTCCTGGTTTTAATTCATCCCAATCCAGAGGCATAGAAACTGAAGCTCCCTGTTTAGGTCTTAAGCTGTATGCACTTGCCAGGGTTTGCCCGGTTCTGTTCTGCAGGTAATCAAGATAAATTTTTTTGTTATCTCTTTTCTGAAGGCTTCTCTCTAAAGTGGTGAGTTCAGGAAGTTTTTCATTTACCTGTTTCATCAGAATATGGGCGAAGTCTTTTACCTGGTCAAAATCATATTTACCACCCATCGGAATATAAACGTGAATGCCGGTGCTGCCTGAGGTTTTGCAATAGCCTTTTATTTTAATCGATTTTAAAACTTCATTCACCTGAAGCGCTGTTTCAATCACATCATCAAATGTATTCTTTTTTGACGGATCAAGATCCAAAACAAGGTAATCAGGATGTTCAAGATCAGGAAGTGAACTGTTCCACGGATTCATATCAATACATCCTAAATTATTCAGATAGGCTAAGGTTGCTTTATCATTACAGTAAATGTAGTCGATGTATTTGTCATTCGATTCAGAATATACCTGCGTGGTTTTTATCCAGTCCGGTATGGTGTCTCCTGCATCTTTCTGATAAAAGCCCTGTTCTTCAATTCCATTGGGAAAACGGTTCAGAGAAAGAGGGCGGTTCTTCAGATAAGGTAAAATATAAGTCGCCACAGACTGGTAATAGTCAATAACATCTCCCTTTGTAATGCCATCTTTAGGAAAATAGATCTTATCCTGATTGGTCAGTTTAACTTTATGCTTATCTAGTGTGATCTCCTTTTCTTTCTCAGAATTTTCAGTTTTTTTAGATGATGTTTTTGTCTTCATTTCTTTAGGTTTTTCGGTGAAGGGTGATTCCTTGATATCTTCTGGTCCTTTGTCCTCTCTGACGGTTATAAAAACAGGATGTCTGAATATTCCGTCCCGGGTAATTTCAGAGTATTTGATTTCGCATACCAGTTCCGGCTTTATCCACGTTACAGGCATATTCGTGTTAGGAATTTTTTCGAAAGGGGAGGATTTTACAATTAATTTCTCAAGTCTTTGATAAAGTTCCTTTAAAGACGTTTTATTAAATCCTGTACCTGTATGGCCGCAATAGGTAAGTTTTTGATGAATATATCTCCCCAGTATCAATGCCCCGAAACTTTCACGTGATCCTCTCGGTTCTGTAAAACCACAAATAATTACTTCTTCAGTATTTGAAAATTTTATTTTAAGCCAGTCACTGGTTCTGTGGTTTTCAATATATAAACTGTCTGCCCGCTTTGCAATCATACCTTCCAGCTGCATTTTTTTCATTTGTTTGAAAAATTCAATACCTTTTTCAGGAATATGATCACAATATTTAATGGTATCAGTTTCAATTAAAGCTTCTTTTAAAAGTTCTTTGCGCTGAATGAGCGGAAGTTCTTCAGTAGAATGGCCGTTCAGCCAGAGAAGGTCAAAAACCTGGTAAACAAGTGGAGTGCCTGGATTATCCCCGATTTGCTGTAGAAGCTGGAAGTTGGGTTTCCCCTGTTCGTCATAGGCGACAACTTCGCCATCCAGAATCATCTGATATTTTTGCTTATCGAAATCCTGAACAATTTTGTCAAATTTTGTTAAAAATGAAATCCCGTTTCGGGAATAGAAGAGTGGGCTTTCATGGCTGAGGTCCGCAATGGCTCTGTAGCCGTCCCATTTTATTTCAAATATCCAGTCTTTATCGTTGAAAGCATCTTCGGAAAGTTTGGCCAGCATTGGCCTGATGAAAGATTTAAGCTTTTTTTCGTTTGTTAAAGAATTGAAGCTTCTGAATGGTTTTTCAGAAGTTACGACTTCTTTTCTTCTTTTCTTTTTAGGCTTTTTTTTTCCTCTAAAAATTTTGTGACCAAAGATTTTGGTGATGTGTTTTCTTCAGCATCATACGGACTTTCTGCAAATTCGTCTTTATGCTTAATGAGCAGCCATGAGTTGTCATCCGTATTTTTCATTTTTACCAAAGCAAATTCTCCTTTTAGTTTTTTGCCGTGCAAAATAAACTTTAAAGAACCAGCATGAAGTTCTTTCAGAAGTTCTTTTTCATCAGAAAGCTTAGAATTCTCTTCCAAAGGTTCGTAAGTTCCGCTGTCCCATACTTCCACTTGTCCGGCTCCATAATTTCCTTCTGGGATATTACCCTCAAAATCTTTATAATCGTAGGGATGATCTTCTACCATCATGGCAAGACGTTTGTCTTTTGGGTCTAAAGACGGACCTTTCGGAACAGCCCAGCTTTTCAGTACACCTTCCATTTCAAGCCGGAAGTCATAATGAAGCCTGGAAGCTGCATGTCTCTGTATAACAAATATCAGCTTGTCTTTGCTTTTCTTTGTTTTTCCCTTTGGTTCGCTGGTTTCATTGAACTTTCTTTTGTTATGATAATCTTTGAGTGCCATTACGATGCGGATTTGGATTTAGAGGTATTCAGGCTGGCTTTTAATTGGGCCATAAGGTCGATCACTTTACCTTCTTTTGCAGGCTGAGCTTTGTTGGCTTTTACGTTTTTGCCTTTTGCTTTCTGTTTGATGATCTTCATCAATTCATCAGAATAGGTATCTTTATACATAGCGGGATCAAATTCCTGTGAAAGCTGCTCAATCAGACTTACTGCCATTTTGAGCTCTGCAGGTTTGGGAGCCTTTTGGGCAGGGATTTTTAAATCTGCATAATCCCTTATTTCCTGAGCAAACCTTAAACGGTTCAGGACTAAAATTTCATCATTGTAAGGACGTATCATTCCAATAGCTGCGCTGTCACGGAGTACAAATGTCCCTACGCCTACCATGCCGGTTTTTTCAAGTGCCTTCAATAAAAGCCTGTAAGCACTTTCTCCATTTTTCTGAGGTTCCAGATAATAAGGTGTTTCAAAATAAACACTATCTACTTCCTCTTCTTTAACGAATTGGTCAATAGAAAGTATTTTTGTCTTTTCAGGGCTTGCTGCTTCGTAATCTTCTTCATCAAGAACGATGTATTTGTCGTCCATGAGATAACCTTTGACGATGTTTTCCCATTTTACTTCTTTTCCCGTATTTTCATTCACTCTTTTGAACCGGATATTGGAAAAATCAGACTTATCGAGCATGTCGAGATCCAGTTTTGTGGTTTCCGTTGCCGAGTAAATTTTAACAGGAATGTTTACTAAACCGAAGCCAATGGCGCCGTTCCAAATTGCTTTCATTGTCTTACGTTTTTAAAAATCAAGCAATTAATATGCCGCCAGAAGATCATGTGGTACCTTTTGTAAACTTTGTTACCAAATGACAATTGTTTTTTGCGGTGACTTTTATACCTTTATATTTCCGCAATTCGTGGCTGATAATACATATGGAAGAGCTTTTTACTTATATCAGAAAATTCGTAACACTAAATCCTCAGGATGAGTTTTTGATTGCTGAGGGAATTCAGGAAATCACTGTAAAGAAAGGGGATCTTTTTGTAGAAGCCGGGAAAGTAAGCCAAAGAATTGCTTTTGTAAAGAAAGGTGTTTTCAGATCTTTATATTATAACAGACTGGGAGATGATTTTACCAGATATTTCATTTATGAAGGACGGTTTATCGGGGATTTTCAGGGCTTTACTGATCAGTTGCCTGCCCATGAAGATATTGAGGCTATTACTGATGCTGTTCTGTTGGTGATTGATTTTAAGCACTTTAAAATTCTGGAAGATAAAATTTCCGTGTGGCCTGTTTTGTTTGCAAGAATTCATGGCTTTGTTGCCGAGAACAAACTCAAAGTGGCGAGCATTATGCTGAATCAGGATGCAAAATCACGGTATATTCACTTTTTAAATCATTATCCCGGCCTTGCCAATAGAGTTCCGCAGTCTATGCTGGCATCCTATCTTGGGGTTACACCTTCTTCGTTGAGCAGGATCAGGAGAAATATCTTATAAGGTTTGAGAGTAGGAGAGTATAGTGTTTATGAGTTTTACCAACTTCTGATATCTCATAATCGCTTTTTGTCAAATGACAATGGTCTTTCTGTCTGACTGCCATAGCTTTGCCTCATAAAATTTAAAGTACAAATATGGATATTGTATTAGGACTACAATGGGGAGATGAAGGTAAAGGTAAGTTTATTGATCTTATCAGTGAGAATTATGATATTACAGCTCGTTTTAACGGCGGATCTAATGCTGGGCACAGCATAGAAAGAAACGGCCGCAGAATAACGCTTAAAATGATTCCTTCGGGAATCTTTATGAATAGTGTGCAGAATGTGATCGGTACCGGAACTGTTATTGATCCGGTAAGTTTTAAAAAAGAAATTCTGAATCTTCAGGTATTTGATAATACTATTCAGCCGGAAAACAATATCATTATTTCTCAAAAAGCACACCTCGTAATGCCAACACATAAACTCCTGGATATTTTTATGGAGGAAAGCTCTGAGTATACCACGATCGGAACTACAAAAAATGGGATTGCTCAGGCATATTCAAACAAAATACTAAGACAGAACCTGCGAGTAGGAGATATATTTTCATCGGATTTTCAAAGCAGGGCGCTGCATATTCTCAATAGAGATTACAGGATGCTGGAAGAAGGAGGAATGATTGTTCTGCCTGCTTTAGAGGAAATCAGTAAAGAGTTTTTTGATGCGGTGGAATTCCTTAAAAAATTCAATTGTACAGACACGGAGATTTATCTTAACAAAGCTTTATCTGAAGGTAAAAAAGTTTTGGCAGAAGGATCTCAGGCAGCGATGCTGGATATTGATCACGGTACTTACCCGTATGTAACATCTTCTTCAACGACCGCATCAGGGGCAAGTAGTGGTTTAGGTATATCACCGAAAAAGATCGGTGAAATTTATGGAATAGCAAAAGCATATTGTACCCGTGTGGGGAATGGCGCATTCCCAACGGAACTTTTAGATGAATTTGGAGATGATCTCAGAATGAAGGGGAATGAATTTGGTTCCAATACAGGTCGTCCAAGAAGAGTAGGCTGGCTGGATCTTCCTGCTTTAAAGTATGCGGTGATGATTAATGGGGTTACTCAATTGGTTCTGACAAAAGCCGATGTTTTAAGCGGATTGAAATCTGTAGCAGTCTGTACTCATTATGAACTTGAAGACGGAAAAAAAGTAACGGTTTCGGGATTGCTTCCGGAGAATGGAAAACCGGTATTCAAATGGATGAATGGCTGGAATGCTGATTTTTCCGCAATGAAAAATCCTTCAGAGCTGCCCAAAGAAATGAATGAATTTCTATCATTTCTGGAAGCGGAATTGGGAATTCCGGTGGCTTATATTTCTACCGGGCCGGGAAGGGAGCAAATGTTGAAATTGGGCATAAAATGATTTTAGACAGTTATAAACAGAAGAGGTTAGAAAATTTATTTTCTAACCTCTTTATTTGTGTAAAAAAGCTTAGTTAACTTTTGTAAGAGTAAAGCGCTGTTTTGTAGAAGGCTGAACCGTTTGATCCGTAGTGCCGATTATAATCGGGGTAAGATTCGTTGTTAAACCATCTTTTACCTCCAATCTTAATGCCGGCGCATTCTTGGGAGCGAATCCAAAACCATTGTTCCCAAGATTAAATAATAACCATTTCTGGGAATCTGTATTAGCATTGGTTCTTAATTCAACAGCTGTTCCACTTGTTGTTCCGTTACCTTTTACAGTCAGTACTTTTGAAGGATCCAGTATGGATTTGATGATGTAATACCCATGATCTGATTTGCTGAAAGTAAACCTCTGGTTATTTCCTGTAGATGCTGAATAAAGAATTACGCTGGTGCCGTCTGTAGTAGAACTTCCGGAAATATCTACATTTTTATCATTCGCTAAAGCTGTTGTCATAGTATAAGTTCCGTTGATTGCAGAGCTTGCATTGACTGGTCCGTACAAATGATTGATTCCTGCATAATCACCTGCAGATAATCCTGTTCTTTGCTTGGTAAATGTAGATCCGTCAAGTTTAGTCATTACAGGCTGGCTTGGATCTATAGCAAAATCTGTAGACTGATACATCATGACTGAACCGAAATCAAACGCACCATATCCTGCGTAATCATTGTAAAGGTTGAAGTTATGGCGGCTTCCTTCTACGGCTTTGTTAACATCTACAATTATGTACTGGTCTCTGTCCGGACGACACTGTTCATGCATGATTCCCATGGAATGCATTATTTCGTGGGCGATAATGGCGGGATATGTGATATTATAAATTTTAATACCGTTTACTCTGTTTTTCTGCCATCCAAGCGGAGAGCTGTTGGAGGTTGTATAAGTAAAGGTGATGTATTCCGTTTGGTTCGTACGTTGAACAAACTGCATACTGGTTTGAGAAGAGATCATATCAAACGCTTTGTTGATATTGGTAAGGAACGTATTATAATTCTGGGTGCTCATAGTTCCCTGGCTGGGTAACGTATAATAGACTGTTGCATTCGGCCATGTCTTAATAAATGAGCTTACAATAGTGCTTTTTTCAGTCGTGGATATTTCAGAATTGGCCTGCATTTTTAACTTGTCAAACTGCTCGGCGCTAATCGTAATATCATCTGCATAAAAATATTCACCATTTACTTCATTAACGTAGGTATATTTTCCGTTAATTAATAATTTGTGAATCTTTGTATTGTCCAGTTTTGTTGTTGTTTGATCTATTGAATCTGATTGTGCATTTTCAATATCCGACCTGCATGAATTCAGTGCCAGAACAAGGCATCCTGATAAGAGTAATAGTTTGCTTTTCATATTATTTAATATTGGTTGGTGATCTGGTTTTAAATATGAACAGCTATATTATTACCCACGCAAAAGGTTAAATCTTCATTATAATTCAGCTGTGTGCTGTAAATATATTAATAAAAGATTATTATTGTATATAACATAATATAATGATTGTTTTATTAGATTATTATGAAATAAATGTAAATGTTTCGTTAATTAATTTGAAATATTTTATTTTTTACTATTAAATTTAAAATTAAGTTATTTCACTAATATTTGATTTGCAAATGAAAGTTGTACTTTATACTACTATAGAGTTGATTTTGTTGATGAATTAATAAAATGCACTGAAATTTGTAAGGCTATAAACTCCAAATAATGCTGTCTTATGAACATGCATTTTTGTAAGAGTTGAATTGAATATTCCTTTAATTAAGAATATAAAAAAAGCGGGGTAAATACCCCGCTTTACATTTATGCTTTTAAGTTCAATTGTAATTCCAGTTCGTCTAGCTGTGCATCGGCAATAGAAGCAGGAGCATCAATCATTACATCTCGTCCTGAATTGTTCTTAGGGAAAGCGATGTAATCTCTGATCACTTCATTTCCGTCAAGAATAGCTACCAGACGGTCAAACCCGAATGCTAAACCTCCGTGTGGCGGTGCGCCATATTTAAACGCATTCATTAGGAATCCAAACTGAGCTTCAGCTTCTTCTCTGGTAAATCCTAATAAATCAAACATTTTAGACTGAAGATCTTTATCAAAAATTCTGATAGAACCTCCACCGATTTCGTTTCCGTTCAGAACCATATCATATGCGTTGGCTCTTGCTTTTCCAGGATCAGTTTCCAATAAATGAATATCTTCCGGCTTCGGAGAAGTGAAAGGGTGGTGCATTGCATGATATCTTTCAGTTTCTTCGTCCCATTCCAACAGAGGGAAGTCAACAACCCAAAGTGGTGCAAACTCATTGCCTTTTCTTAATCCTAAACGGTTACCAAGTTCCATTCTCAACGCAGAAAGCTGAGCTCTTACTTTGTTTTCGTTTCCGGAAAGAATCAACATTAAGTCTCCTTCTTTTGCCCCGAATTTTTCGATGATTTTCGCTAAATCCTCTTCATTGTAGAATTTGTTTACCGATGAGGTTTTTACTCCATCATTCTGGAATTTTACCCAAACCATTCCTGAAGCACCAATCTGCGGGCGTTTTACCCAATCAACAAGCTCATCAATCTGCTTTCTTGTATATTCTGCACATCCTTCTACATTGATTCCGACAACCAATTCAGCATCATCAAATATCTTAAAGTCTTTTCCTTTTACAAGCTCATTCAGTTCTACGAACTCCATTCCGAAACGGATATCCGGTTTGTCGTTTCCGTATTTTCTCATCGCATCTGCGAAAGTCATTCTTGGAAAATCTCCGAATTCCTGACCTGTAATATCTTTTAAAAGAGTCTTAGTCATTCCTTCGAATACATTCATAACATCTTCCTGCTCTACAAAAGCCATTTCACAGTCGATCTGTGTAAATTCCGGCTGTCTGTCAGCTCTTAAATCCTCATCACGGAAACATTTTACAATCTGGAAATATTTGTCCATTCCACCTACCATCAAAAGCTGTTTGAAAGTCTGTGGAGACTGTGGCAATGCATAAAACTGTCCCGGATTCATTCTGCTCGGTACAACGAAATCTCTTGCTCCTTCAGGAGTAGATTTGATCAGAACAGGTGTTTCCACTTCAATGAAACCTTCGTCAGACAAATAATTTCTTACTTTCTGCGCCATTTTGTGACGGAAGATCAGTTTATCTTTTACCGGATTTCTTCTGATATCCAGATAACGGTATTTCATTCTTAATTCCTCACCGCCGTCAGTTTCATCTTCAATGGTAAAAGGTGGCAGCTGAGAATCATTCAGAATCGTCAGTTTTTCCACAAGGATTTCAATTTCTCCTGTCGGAATATTAGGATTTTTGCTTACTCTTTCAATAACTTTTCCGGTAGCCTGAATCACAAATTCACGGCCCAGTTTTTTAGCCTCTTCCATCAGTTGTGCTGAAGAACGCTCCTGGTCAAAAACCAGCTGGGTAATTCCGTAACGATCTCGAAGATCTACCCAAATCATAAATCCTTTATCACGGATAGTCTGTACCCATCCTGATAGTGTAACTTCTTCATTCAGATTTTTCAGAGATAGCTCTCCGTTGGTGTGTGATCGAAACATAATTATTTGTTTAAAGTTCAATGTTTAAGGTCCAATTGCGGACCTTGAATTTTTCGTTGGCAAAGATAAGATTTTTGCAGGTTTTATAAATAAAAAAAACTTCCTTTCGGAAGTTTCATATATTGTTTTTAGATTTTTTAATCTCTATTGCCGCCTTTTGCGATCAGAATTTTCTTTATTTCTTCACTGCCTTTTGTTTCGTCAGCTACTTCAAGAGGTGTTTTATTCTGACATTTTTTGTTAACATTGGCTTTATTGTCCAAAAGGAAATTCAGAATATTCTTTCTGTCAGCCATCACACTGAAACCAAGAGGTGAATAAAGTATATCTCCAACAAGGAAACATTTGTTGTAATCTCCCGGTGCAAACTGTTTTTTAAATGTTGCTATATCATCAGAATAAATGGCTTTCATCTTTTCCTGAGTCATTCTCTGGGCAGATAGCATGCTTCCGGACAGTAACATTCCAAATAGAAAGATAGTAGAGATTATTTTTTTCATAAGAATAATTTTTAAGAATATACAAATCTAAATTAAATTTTATTACCAATTGCTAAGTTTTTCTAATAATTGGATTTGTATTTTTGAGATTATCTAAATTAATAATTGTGAAATGACAAAATATGTTGAATTTTTGAAAAAAGCGTTTAGCGGGGAAGAGACAGATTTTACCAGAGTAAATATCAGAAGTGCCGTATTGCTTTTAGCTATTCCCATGATGCTGGAAATGGCTATGGAGTCCGTATTTGCGCTTGTAGATCTTTATTTTGTCGGCCATTTGAAAGAAAGTGGTTTTGCTATCCAGACAGTTGGGCTTACGGAATCTGTACTTTCAGTAATGTATTCTATTGCGATAGGGATGAGCATGGCAGCAACAGCTTTGGTGGCAAGGAGAATCGGGGGAAAAAATCCGGAACAGGCTTCCAGAAGTGCTGCGCAGGTATTGCTTGTTTCCTTTGCTATTACGTTTGTTTTAAGTTTACTGGGAGTGATCTATGCAGAAAAAATTCTGATTCTGATGGGGGCTAAACCAGAGGCTGCATATTATGGAAAGAATTTTACCAGGATTATGATGGGAAGCAGTACGATTATCATGCTTTTGTTTTTAATCAATGGGATTTTCAGGGGAGCTGGAAATGCGATGATTGCGATGAAAAGTTTATGGATAGCCAATATTGCCAATATTATTCTTTGTCCGGTTCTGATAAAAGGCCTGGGTCCTGTGCCTGCTTTGGGATTGACCGGAGCTGCTCTGGCAACTACCATAGGACGCAGTATTGGGGTTATTTATCAATTATACCATCTTTTGGTGGCAGATACTCAGATAAGAATAAGACTTTCTTATTTTAAACCCAATTATGAATTAATCCAATCCATCATAAAAATTGCAACACCGGGAATCTTTCAGTTTGTCATTGCTTCTTGCAGCTGGATTTTCCTTGCAGAATTGGTAGCAACTACAGGAGGAGAGAATGCATCGGCAGGTTATCAGACTGCTTTGAGATTAATGATGTTCTTCATGCTTCCGGCCTGGGGATTGAGTAATGCAGCCTCCACATTGGTAGGGCAGAATATGGGAGCTAATGAAATGATGAGAGCTGAACAGTCGGTAATGAAAACCGTAAAATATAATGTCATCTTTATGCTGGCAGTAAGCCTGATATTTATTTTTATGGGAAATTTTTTAGTAGGTTTTTTCACTCAGGAAACAGCCATTAAAGACTTTGCCAAAAATGCGCTTCAGATTATGAGTACCGGATTTATTTTTTATGGAATCGGAATGGTGATGATTAATGCTTTTAATGGTGCTGGTGATACGTGGACTCCAACCTGGGTTAATCTTTTTGGGTTCTGGCTGTTTCAGATTCCTCTGGCCTATTTTTTATCGAAATATTTTGAATTGGGGCCTAAAGGAGTTTTTATTTCAATTCCTGCAGCAGAAACCTTAATTACCATTGTCGCTTTTATTTTATTTAAAAAAGGAAAATGGAAAACGATAAAAGTTTAAGAGGCTGGATGCTGGAAGTCCTGGCAGCCTGAATATTTAAATAGCCTTTTGTTATCAAAATGTCCCGTCCTGAAATAAGTTGACAATTAATCGACTTATTTATGAAAGATCAAGTATTAAAAAGAGAAAAGCGCACACAAAGAGACTACAGTATAGCCTTTAAATTAAGAATAGTTTCTCAAGTAGAAAACGGCGATTACACTTACAAGCAGGCTCAAAAAGAGTATGGTATCCAGGGAAGAAGTACTGTTTTGGTTTGGTTGCGAAGATATGGTAACTTAGAGTGGAGTAAACCTAAACTTCATACTATGCCTAATTCCAAAGAAACACCAGCTCAAAAAATTAAACGTTTAGAAAAAGAACTAGCTGATGAAAAGCTAAAAACCAAGGTTCTTAATACGATGATTGATATCTCAGATAAACAATATGGGACTCAAATCAGAAAAAAGTTTTCCTCCCAACAATCTTCCAACTCCACAGACAAGGAATAAGTATATCAAGACTGTGTAGATTGTTTGGGATAAGCCGTCAGGCTATTTATCAAGCTAAGCAAAGGATTTTAATCCGGGAAAACCAATTACTGAAGGTAAAATTTCTGGTTCAGGAAATACGAATGAAGTTACCTAAATTAGGAACAAGAAAACTTTATCATCTTCTTAAAGAACAGCTCATACAGGAAGATGTCAAATTGGGAAGAGATGCTTTATTTGCCTACTTAAAAAGAGAGAATATGCTAATCCGTAGACAAAAGAAATATATTAAAACAACATTTTCAAAGCATTGGCTTAGAAAGCATCCCAATCTGTTGAAGGATTTGAGAGTAGAAAAAGCGGAACAGGTGTTTGTAAGCGATATAACTTATCTTAAAACCAAAGAATCTACATGTTATTTATCTTTGGTAACAGATGCCTATAGTAGAAAGATCATGGGATATTCATTAAGTTCAAATATGAACACTGAAAATGTTGCGAAAGCTTTAAAAATGGCAATAAAAAATAGAGGTTCAAGTGGCCCATTAATTCATCATTCAGATAGAGGTTTGCAATATTGCTCTGGTTATTACCAGAAAATACTTAATAAGAATGAAATCAAACCGTCAATGACTGATGGTTATGATTGCTATCAAAATGCACTGGCAGAAAGGGTGAATGGAATATTGAAACAAGAATTCCTTTTTTATAAAACAAAGAATATGCAAGATCTAAACTCATTAGTAAAAGAAAGTATTTATCTTTATAATACTAAAAGACCACATCTAAGCCTTAATATGCAAACTCCAGATAAAGTGCATAAAAAATCCGAAGAAATAAAATATCTCTCCGGATTAAATATTGTTTAATTTATGTCAACCTATTTTAGGACGACTCAAAATGAAAAAAGATAAGTGATCTGCAGATTGAGAGTCGAAACAGATAACCTGATAGTAACTTCCAGCCTCCCACTTCCAGCTTCCTTCTTATTTTATAAAACTTTAACAGCTTCTTTAATTGGATTTTAGCGCTGTATTTTTTAAATTCGTAGGAACAACAAATACATCATACTATGGGAAAAGGAGACAAAAAATCAAGAAGAGGAAAGATTAATTCCGGAAGTTATGGTAAAAGAAGACCTAAAAAAGCCTCAAAATCTTTTGTAGCTTCTGAAGAAAAATCTAAAAAGTAATTAAAAATAAAAAGACCGAAGATTATATCTCCGGTCTTTTTTATGAAAATTAAATTAATTATTTACCTCCAAGAATATTACCAAGGATGCTGCCTAAGCCACCACCTCCTTGTTGCTGGTTTCCACCGCCGCCCAATACACTTCCCAGTATATCATTCAGGGGATTTCCAGATGATTGAGATTGTCCGCCGCCTAAAACACTTCCAAGAATATCATTTAAAGGATTAGACTGCTGAGCCTGAGCCTGATTTGAAGCATTTCCAAGGATTCCTCCCAACAAATCTCCCAAGCCGCCTGCTCCTACATTATTTTGTTGCTTTTGTTGACCGATGTAACCCATTACAACAGGTGCAAGCATAGCAAGAATAGGTCCAATTTTATCTATTGAAATCCCGGTGTTTTGTGACAACTGGTTTTCGACAGTACTTTTTTGTCCGCCAAAGATATGATCAAGAATAGATCCGCCTTCAGCCTGTCTTGCTTCAATTTGTGAAGCGTCATTTAAAATACTTCCGTTATGGTCTTTATCTAAAGCATTATTTAAAGCTTCTGCTTCTTTTGCATCCTGAGACTTATTTCTAAGGTAAGAAATAATAAGAGGGGTCGCTACAGCTAATAGGGCGATCACCTGGTTTTTGCTGATTCCGAATTTGTTTTCAGCCTGTTCAGCAACCTGGTTGCCTGTATTCCCTGTAAGTAGGTCAATTAAACTCATTTTTTGTGTTTATTTAGTATTAAGTACACCAAAGTTATCAAAAAATATGCCTCATAAAATGACCGTCTTTCATAATTATTGTTAAAGTTTTCTGATCTGTTCCTCTGTATATCCTTTGCTTTTTAGCAGCTTTATATATTCTACAGCACTATTGGTCATCCATTCAATAGATTCCGGTGCCTGTTTTTTATCAATGGTAAACTCCAGAATCCCTACATTGTTGTTCATCCATGGAAGCACATAATAAGAGAGCCCGCCTTTATACTCCTTAAAGGAATGGAATTCTTTTCCTTTCTCTGTTAAGGATATGACTTTATAAAGCAGAAGATATCCCACAGGAATTAACAGACAAATCCATGAAAATTTTCTCAGATGAGCATACTTTGCAGCAGAAAGACCATACCCGATAGACAAAGCAAAAATAATATTGAAAGGCAGGAAGAAAACGTAATTGTCTGATACTGCATAAAAGGTTGAAAATCCATATACACATATAGCTCCCACTGCAAAAACAAAAAACATTTTTCTATTGGCCTTGTACAGAAATAAGATACCTGCGACTCCGAAAAATGTAAAAAGGTTGAAATTATAAATAAGATATACAAAAGATTGAAAAAAATCCTTTACATATTGAATGAAATCTTTTCTCAGAGAATCTTCTACCCATGTTCCCTGGTCAGAACTATAAGGAGATTTGAAAGGAAGCCCCTGGGATATATTTAAAATGAATAATGAAATGAATAGCAGAATAAAAATCAATAATGATGCTGCCGCATATTTTTTTTCATTCCTGAAATAAAATAGAAAGACCAGTAAGGCAGGAATCAGAAGAATATTCTGAATATGCACCCATAAGCTTATCCCTAAAAATAAACTGCTTAACAGGATATATATTCTTTTGTTTTCAGTAAAACTTCTGATAACCGAAAAGAAAAAAAGACTTACCCAAAGCGAATTATAAGTATATACTTCTACGATTTCAGCATTTCTCCAAAAGGTAAAACTGAAACCAAATACAAAAGCAGCCGTAATAGATGCCCATTCTTTTTTTGAAATACTTTTTACTGTAAGATAAATGACAGAAACTGTAGCTGCTGCCGAAGAAACTACTAAAAACCGGCTTGCTTCAATTGCGTTGATGCCTGCCAGATTTTTAATGAAAATAACAGTATTAATATATAAAAAGTGACTGGTTGCAGTAGCGGTTGTTTCCCATAGGCCTTTTTCTGCACTCAGTACAAATCCTATACAGTCAGCAAAAGGAATTTTTGAAAAACTTCCACAATAATAAATACCAAGAAAAATAATAAATAAAAATACAGCTGATAAAGATTTGTTCATATCAGTTCTTTACAATGGGAACATTAGAACAAGCTTCTCCGAACATCAGCGATTTTACTATTGGTTTTAATTGTTCTACCAATTCAATATAAGCATTTTCAGGAATTTCCTTATCAGAGCAGCCTTTTACAAGCACTCTTTTTCCTCTCATTTCCTCAAAATCATAAGTCTGGATAGCATTATGCATTAAAATAACCTCCAGATCTTCCCTGCTTCCAAAAACTATTTTCCTGGCCACGTCTGTAAGTTTTGCTGTTAAAACAAAATAAGCCCAAAGTGGAATAATAGTATCTACAGAATTGTAGATGTATATATAAGTGTCTTTATACTGTTCAGTATCTATTGCATCTACCTTTTCACGGAAATCTTTTTCTTTGAGAATCATCTCCTGAAAAAGAAAATCTTTAAGGTCAATACCCTTTCTTTCCCCTTTTGGAAGTAAAGTGGTAAGGTCAAAATTGATAAGGCCGCTTTCTGCAACTTTATTCCTGATTTCAAATTCTTCTGACATTTTTTATCATTATCTTTGAACAAATTTACGAATTAAGATCATATCTGTCTTAATTTGTTCTCTATCCTTACTATAGAAATGAAATATTATATTATTGCAGGAGAAGCTTCCGGTGATTTGCATGGAAGCAACCTGATGAAAGCCTTGAAACATAAAGATCCTAATGCGGAATTCAGATTTTGGGGAGGTGATCTGATGAAAGCTCAGGGTGGAACATTGGTAAAACATTATCGTGACCTTGCTTTTATGGGATTTCTGGAAGTTGTGATGAACCTCCGCACTATTCTGAATAATATCAAATTCTGTAAAGAGGATATTCAGAAGAACAGACCTAATGTTTTGATTCTGGTAGATTATCCGGGTTTTAACCTGAGAATTGCCAGATTTGCCAAAGAGCTTGGAATCAAAGTCGTCTACTATATTTCTCCGCAACTTTGGGCGTGGAAAGAAGGCCGTGTAGAGATTATTAAAAAATATGTGGATGAAATGATGGTCATCCTTCCTTTTGAAGAAGATTTTTACAGAAAACATGGAGTCCATTCTCATTTTGTAGGACATCCTTTGCTGGATGCTATCTCAGATTTGCAGGAAATCAGTGTTGAAAAATTCAAATCTGAAAACGGACTCAATGAAAAAGAAATCATTGCTCTTTTACCGGGTTCCAGAGAACAGGAAGTGGAAAAGATGCTTGAAATGATGCTTTCTGTAAGACCGCAATTTCAAAACTATCAGTTTGTGATTGCCGGAGCGCCAAGTCTTCCGAAAGAATTTTATCAGAAATATGTGGATGATAATGTTCACTTCGTTTCCAATAAAACCTATGACTTGCTAAGATGTTCAAAGGCGGCTCTCGTAACTTCCGGAACGGCTACTCTGGAAACCGCTTTGCTGAACATTCCTGAAGTGGTTTGTTATCGCGGAAGCAAAATTTCTTATGCCATTGCAAAAAGACTGGTGAAAAATATCAATTACATTTCTCTGGTTAACCTAATTATGGACAGAGAAGTGGTGAAAGAACTGATTCAAAACGATCTGAATACTAAAAATCTGGTAACAGAACTCAATAAAATTCTTACAGGAGAAAAAAGAGAGCAGGTTCTGAATGACTACCATCTTCTGAGAGAAAAACTTGGTGGAAAAGGAGCCAGTGAACATGCTGCTGAGGTAATCTTGAAAGTGTAATATTACCAAGGTCTTTGAGAATTTAATTACTTTTTAACTATGAATTATTTTAGCCGTTTCCTGCTACTACTGACAATTACATTTTTTTCAAACAGCTTTGCTCAGCAGAATGATGAAAGAGATAAAGTCCAGATATTTTATTACGGATGGTACGGAAATCCTGCAACAGATGGAAGTTATCAGCACTGGAATCATGAGATCCTTCCTCATTGGAATAATCCGAAATGGAATAACCTCGGGCACCATAAAGGAAGAGATGATATTGGTGCTAATTTTTATCCGGCACTGGGGAATTACAGCTCCAATGACCCAAAGATCATTGAGAAGCATATGAAAATGATCAGGGATGCCGGAGTGGGAGTAGTTGTAGTAAGCTGGCTGGGAAAAGATTCATATACAGATAAAAGTCTTAACAAATATCTGAATATTGCAGACCGGTTTAATTTAAAAATAGCATTCCATATAGAGCCTTTCTATAAAAATACAGCAGAATTAAAAGAACAGCTTTCTTATCTCATAAAAACCTATTCTCATCATCACGCTTTCTATAAAAAAGAGGGGAAACCACTTTTCTATATGTATGATAGTTATAAAATTCCTAAGGAAGAATGGGCTGAAATACTATCCAAAAACGGAAAAAAAACAGTTAGAAATACAGATTTAGATGCTGTTTATATCGGGCTTTGGGTTGAAAAAGATGATGCGAAATTTTTTGATTCAGCAGGTTTTGACGGCTTTTATACCTATTTTGCCAGCGAAGGTTTTGTGTATGGAAGTACAATTGCCAACTGGGATTTTATGGCAAGTTTTGCTAAAGAGCATCACCTGATTTTTATCCCTTGTGTTGGGCCGGGCTATTCAGATACAAGAATACGTCCATGGAATGAAGCTAACTTTAAAAGCAGAAACAATGGAAAGTATTACGAAAATATGTTTGATGCTGCCATCAAAGTTAATCCGGATTTCATTGGAATCACATCATTCAATGAATGGCATGAAGGAACACAGATAGAGCCAGCTGTTCCTAAAAAAGCAGGGGATTTCAAATATGAAGATTATGGGAAAGATCCTTTATTTTATATTAAAGAAACAAAGCGTTTGACGGATAAATTTCTGAAAAAGAGATAACATACTTTCAAACGTAATTTTTGTAAAAATAAATTAAGCGTTCTGTTGACATCTTTGATGGATAACGAGGCGCCTATCAGTTATTAAGGAGATAATACATCACTCATTAATTATCTAATTTTTACAGATAATTAATTGGAATTGCAAAAACAACCTCTTCTTATTCTCGCAGTATGCTTTATTCTTGGAATTTTTTTCCAGGATGAAATGGTGTTGGCAGAATATGCTATTTATTGGGCTACTGCAATTTGTTTAATCCTTCTGGCTATAGTATGCTTTCATTCTTATTTTCTGTACAAAACCAGGACAGCTTTACTGATGCTTTTATTTTTTGGAGCGGGAATTATTCTTCATTATTATAATTCCTTTTCATCAGATGAACATTCGCAGATAAAGCAAAAAGAAATAATTGTTTTTAAGATTTCTCAAAAACTGAACTCTACGGAAAAATATAGAAAATATGAAGGAACAGCACAAACCGGAAACAAAAGTTTAAGTTCAATTTTTTATGTTCCAAGAGATTATAAAGAGCTGGATTTTATTCATTACTACAAGACTGAGGCTTATATTACACAGCCTAAAGCTCCTCAATATGATTTTCAGTTTGATTACGTCCGGTATCTCGCAAGAAAACATATTTATTATCAGACTTATATTTCAAAAGAAGTCGGATCTGCAGAACGGTATGATTTAACAATAACAGATAAGTTGCGGCAATACAGGTTTAAAGTTCTTAACAGAATTGATAAAACCGGAATGTCAGGAAAAAGCAAAGAATTTTTAAAAGGCCTTATTCTGGCGGATCGAACAGAAATTGATGCGGATACTGTCAGAGATTTTAATAAATCCGGGTTGGTTCATTTTCTGGCGATCTCCGGAACCCATATTGTTGTGATTTTCGGGATGTTTTACTTTTTGCTGATTCGTTTTACCCCTTTAAGCTTCAGAAAATATGCAATGGTTATCAGTTTGGCTTTTATCTGGCTGTTTGCTGCTTTTATCGGATTTGGAAATTCGGTTCTGCGTTCCTGTATTATGCTCAGTGTTTATTTTACCTTCATTTTACTTCAACGGAAATCGGATCTTCTTCATTCATTGGCATTATCAGCCTTCTTTATTTTAATTGCTGATACACAACAACTTTTTGATGTAGGATTTCAGCTCAGCTTTTTAGCTGTTTTGGGAATTTTTTGGTTGAATCAGCCCTTGTTAAAATACTTTCCCAGGCAAGATAGTTATATCAAAAAAATACTGTTTAATACCATTACAGTATCTCTGTCGGCTCAGCTGGCAACACTGCCTGTTGTGCTGTATTATTTTCATCAGTTTTCATTGATCTCGATCATTGCGAATTTTGTTATAGTTCCTTTCTCCGAAATCATTATTGTGTTTTCATTCTTAATGACTGCGCTCATTTCTGCCAGCGCCGATTTTGAATTGATAAACAGGTTATATGATTTTGTGATTCAGATTTTACTCAAGATGATCCATTGGTTTGCTGAGGTAGATGTATTGTTCTTTGAAAATATTCCGATGAATGGGATAGAAGTACTGTCTGTTTCTGTTGTTATTTTTTTACTAAGACCTTTGATACTGAAATTTAATTTTAAAAATTCAATGACATTGATAATGGCCGCTTTAGTATTTCTGATGATAAGAACGGGGAGTACAGCTTTTGAAAACTGTAAAGAAGAAATATTGGTTCATACCTTTGGTAAAAACAAAGTTTTCTCCATAAAAACGGGGAGTAAAGTATCTTTCTGGATTTCGGATATGAAAAGTGAGTCGAAGATTGTACAGTATGTCATCAATCCCTATTGTGCTTCCAGACGAGTGAAATATTTTGAGATAAAAAGCATGTCATCCTCTGCCCAAAAAGTGGTTTTCAGAGATAAAATTTACCATCTGAAATGATGGTTCTTAAGATAGAGATTTTCGTGCATTTATAATGGATGAATTCTTATTTAGAAAGATTACAAACTGTCTAATTGTGAGATTTCTCACTTTTTGATATTGTTAAACTTTCTTAATTTTGTGGAAATTCAAATTTAAACTTATATGGCAGGTTTAACGAGTTCTACGATAGGTAGAAAATATGCTATGGCATTATCAGCTCTATTTTTGCTGATTTTTCTTATACTGCATTTGACGACCAATTTGTTATCAGTTCTGAATCGTGATGCATTCAATACAGCATCAGATTTTATGGGCTATAATCCTTTTGTGCAGTTCTTAATGCAGCCTATTCTTGGTTTTGCAGTAATTTTCCATTTCATTATGGGGTTTGTGTTGGAAATTAAGAATAATAAAGCGCGTCCTATAAAGTACGCATCTAACAATCCTTCTGTGAACTCTTCATGGATGTCCAGAAATATGATTATTTCAGGAGCAGTTGTTTTAGCTTTTCTAGTGCTTCACTTTTACGATTTCTGGTTACACGAGATCAACTACAAGTATGTAGAAGTTTTGACTCCTGATGCAGAACGTTTCTGGCCGGAGCTTCATGAGAAGTTTGCGGATATCTGGAGAGTGGCTTTGTATGTAATTGCTTTTGTTTTATTAGGCTTACACTTAGCTCACGGATTCCAGTCTTCATTCCAGTCTATCGGGGCAAGACATCCAAAATATACACCGGTAATCAAAGCTTTCGGGAAATGGTATTCAATCCTTATTCCTGCAGGGTTTATTTTTATCGCAATTTTTCACTTTGTAACTCAATAATATCAATATACTAATATGAGTAAATTAGATTCAAAAATTCCAGCGGGTCCTTTAAAGGATAAATGGAAAAATCATAAAGACCATATGAACCTTGTTGCACCAAACAACAGAGATAAGATTGATATTATTGTTGTAGGTACAGGTTTGGCAGGAGGTTCTGCAGCAGCTACATTAGCTGAGCAAGGATACAATGTAAAAGCATTCTGCTACCAGGATTCTCCAAGAAGAGCTCACTCTATTGCAGCTCAGGGAGGGATCAACGCAGCTAAGAATTATCAGGGAGACGGTGACTCTACTTACAGATTATTCTATGATACCATCAAGGGTGGTGACTATAGAGCAAGAGAGGCTAACGTTTACAGACTAGCTGAAGTTTCTGCAAATATTATTGACCAGTGTGTTTCCCAAGGAGTTCCTTTCGGGAGAGATTACGGAGGTCAGTTAGATAACCGTTCATTTGGTGGGGTTCAGGTAAAAAGAACTTTCTATGCAAAAGGACAAACCGGACAACAGTTATTATTAGGTGCTTATTCTGCAATGAGCCGTCAGATCGGTAAAGGTAGAATCAAAATGTACAACCGTCATGAAATGATGGATCTTGTAATTGTTGACGGAAAAGCAAGAGGAATTATCGCAAGAAACCTTGTAACAGGTGAAATTGAAAGACATTCTGCTCACGCTGTAGTGATTGCTTCAGGAGGATACGGAAACGTATATTTCCTTTCTACCAACGCAATGGGATCAAACGTTTCTGCAGCTTGGAAAATTCACAAGAAAGGAGCTTACTTCGCAAACCCTTGCTATGTACAGATTCACCCGACTTGTATTCCGGTTCACGGAACACAGCAGTCTAAACTGACTTTGATGTCTGAATCATTAAGAAACTCAGGAAGAATCTGGGTTCCTAAAAAGATTGAAGATTCGGTAGCCATCAGAGAAGGTAAACTGAGACCTGAAAATATTAAAGAAGAAGATAGAGATTATTATTTAGAAAGAAGATATCCTGCATTCGGTAACCTTGTACCTAGAGACGTTGCTTCAAGAGCCGCTAAGGAGAGATGTGATGCCGGATTCGGAATTGAAAATAATGATACAAAAGAAGGTGTTTACCTTGATTTCTCTACAGAGATCATGAAAAAAGGTAGAGAAGCTGCTATCGAAAAACATATTCATAACCCGACAGATCAGCAGATCTATGACCTTGGTAAGAAGTGGGTAGAGGAGAAATACGGTAACTTATTCGTAATGTACGAAAAAATTACAGCGGATGATCCTTACAAAACTCCAATGAAGATCTATCCTGCAGTTCACTATACAATGGGAGGTGTATGGGTTGATTATAACCTTCAGTCTACCATCCCTGGATGTTTCGTAATCGGTGAGGCCAACTTCTCAGATCACGGTGCAAACAGATTGGGAGCTTCTGCATTGATGCAAGGTCTTGCTGACGGATATTTTGTACTTCCTTACACGATTGCAGATTACCTTTCTGCAGATATCAGAACAGGAGCTATTCCTACCAATTCAGGAGCGTTTGACGAAGCTGAGAAAGGAATTAAAGAGAAAATTGATTTCTTCTTAAATAATAAAGGAACTCATTCAGTAGATTATTTCCATAAGAAACTGGGACACATCATGTGGAACAAAGTAGGTATGGGAAGAACTCCTGAAGGATTGAGAGAAGCTATCAAAGAAATCGAAGAAGTAAGAAACGATTTCTGGAAAAACGTAAAAGTACCTGGTGAAGGAGAAGGGATGAATACTGAGCTTGAAAAAGCATTCAGAGTGGCAGACTTCCTGGAACTTGGACAATTAATGGCTATCGATGCACTACACAGAAACGAATCTTGTGGTGGACATTTCCGTGAAGACCATTCAACTCCGGACGGAGAAGCGGAAAGAGATGACGTAAACTACAAATACGTCGGAGCTTGGGAATATCAGGGAGCAGATATCAACGCGGAAGTGTTGCATAAAGAAGAACTGATCTACGAGAACATCGAGGTTAAAACTAGAAGTTATAAATAATCTCCAACCTATAAATATAACATTATGAGTGCAAAAAAAGGCTTACATCTTACGCTGAAAATTTGGAGACAAAAAAATAGTAAAACTAAAGGTCAGTTTGAGACCTATAAAATATCAGATGTATCTACAGACTCTTCATTTTTAGAGATGCTGGATATTCTGAACGAAAATTTAATTAACGAAGGTAAAGAACCTATCGCTTTCGATCACGACTGTCGTGAAGGAATCTGCGGGATGTGTTCCCTTTACATCAATGGTAGAGCTCACGGGCCGGATACAGGAATTACTACCTGCCAGCTTCACATGAGAATGTTCAAAGATGGTGAAACTATCGTTATCGAACCATGGAGAAGTGCTGCTTTCCCGGTTATCAAAGACTTAATGGTGGACAGAAGCGCATTCGACAGAGTAATGGCCGCAGGTGGTTTCATTTCTGTGAATACTTCTGGTAATACATTGGATGCTAATGCTATTCCGGTTCCGAAAGAAGATGCTGACAGAGCAATGGATGCTGCGGCTTGTATCGGATGTGGTGCTTGTGTAGCTACATGTAAAAACGGATCAGCAATGCTTTTCGTAGGAGCTAAGGTTTCTCAGTACGCATTGCTTCCTCAAGGTAGAGTAGAAGCTAAGAGAAGAGTTCTGAACATGGTAAAAGCTATGGATGAAGAAGGATTCGGTAACTGTTCAAACACAGGTGCGTGTGAAGTAGAATGTCCTAAAGGGATTTCGCTTGAAAACATTGCAAGAATGAACAGAGAATACATGGCTGCTCTTGTAGATCAAGGATAGAATTGATTCAAATACATAGAAAATCGCCTTCATTTTTGGAGGCGATTTTTTTATGATAGGGATTGGCCTGTTAAAGTTTGTTAACTTATTGCCGGGTTTTTGCTGTTTTTTATTTATTAAGTATATATTTGGAGCGTAGTTGAATGGGTTTCAAAAAACACGTTCAATTGCTTTTTTACCATGAAAAAGAGATTATTAGACAATACAAATCCTGCTTTTGAACGGTAATAATAAAATTTTTAAAAAAAATTGATAGTGTGAATTAGCAAGCCCTAAAAAGCGTATTTTTGTGTAATATTAAAAATTGAAATGAAAAAATATCTTTTATTGTTTATCATCGCATTTTTTGTGATGTCTTGTTCAAAAAAAGTAGAAGTAAAAGGAAAAATTACTGGAAGCTCACCATTAGAAAGAATTGAATTTGTAGAAGCTTCAGGAGTAGGAACCCTGCCTTTAATTAATATAGGTCTGGATAAAGACGGAAACTTTTCAGGAAATTTTGAAGCTCCTAAAGATGGTATGTACGTAATCAACTATGCGGGCAGACAAAACCTGATCTATCTTGAAGGAGGACAAAAAGTAAATATCTCCGGAAACGGAGCTACTTTCCCAAATGAATTCGTCATTACCGGAGATGCTAAAAAGAACAATGATTTCCTTACAGCTTCTCAGAAGTTTTTAGCTGAATATGGTACTAAGGTTAACTTACAGGTATTAATGAGTGGAGATGAAGCTGCATTTTTGAAAGGGATGCACAAAATTGAAAATGATATTAATAAAAATGTAGATGATCTTGCAAAAAAGAATAATCCAAGTAAAGCACTTTTAGAATGGAAGAAAAACGATGTGAAAGTAACCATTCTTAATTTACTTGCCAATTATGAAATGTCTCACGGGCCAATGTCCGGAAACCCTTCTTACAAAGCTTCTAAAGCTTTCAAAGATTACGAAACACAGTTAGAAACTGATAAAGATGCGATGGTGAAAACTATTCCTCTTTACAGACAGTATCTTCTTGTAAAAATGACTCCAGATTTCCAGAAATATGCTGAAGCAAACAGCAAGGGAAAAACAGGAATTACAACTTCTGAGATGTTCGCTCAGTATTTAAAAACTAAGAAAGATTTGTCTCAGACTGCAAAAGATTATCTTTTGGCATTTGTAATGGCTCAGGCTGATATTCATCCTACAACTCCTGCTGCAAACATTGATAAGATTAAAAAGATTATCGATTCAGATATTAAAGATGCTACGATTAAAAGTGATCTTTTAAAAATGCAGGTGGCTATTACAGGACTTAAAATCGGAGAAGCAGCTCCTGAAGCGACTTTGGTAAAACAAGACGGAAAGGCATATAAACTTTCTGAAAACAAAGGTAAACCTTATATGCTGTTCTTCTATGCTTCATGGAATCCTTACATCAGCGAAGCTACAGTACCAGTATTGAAAGAAGTGGTGAACTTCTACAAGTCTAAAATGAATTTTGTATATGTAAACGTTGACGATACAAAAGATCAGTTCATTAAGACAAGCAACTCTCTGTTAAAAGGAATTCAGGGAGTAAATGTTTACGGAGAAGGAGGTTTGAACTCTGATATTGCTAAGAAATATGGAGTATACGGATTCAAATTACCTTGCTTTGTCATCATTGATAAAGATGGTAAAATTGCCAGCAGATCTTTCGTAAATCTTGGTGAGCAGGAATTAGTAACTATTCTGGATAAACAAACAGGTCTTTCAGCGCCAAAAGTAGATCCGAATGTTCAAATGCAGCCACAATTACAGCTTGATCCTTCTGCCGCACAGCAGAAAGCTCCACAGCCAGCAAATCCGCAGCCGGCTCCGACAAAATAATAAACTTTAACACAGTATAGAAACCTTATCTTCGGATAAGGTTTTTTTTATTGTATTTTTGCAAACTGAAACGTAAGGTTTCAATTAGGAAAATAGAAAATTTTAGAATGAGCAGGAAGAAAAAAAGAGATATAGTTCTTGAAAATATAAAGCTGTTAACAGCCGGTGCAAAAGGCGTTGCAATCGGAAGAACAGACGAAGGTAAGACCGTAATGGTCTCAGGTGCAATTCCAGGTGATGTTGTCAATGTGAGAGTGAAAAAAGCGAAGTCAAAATATTATGAAGGCGAAGCTGTGGAAATTCTTGAAAAATCACCTTACAGAGTAGAGCCTAAATGTATCCACTTCGGTACCTGCGGAGGGTGCAAGTGGCAGAATATGAGCTATGAAAAACAGCTTGATTTTAAACAGGAAGAGGTCTACAATAATATTAAAAGAATCGGCGGTATTGATGATTTTGAAACCGTGCCAATTCTAGGATCTGAAGAGCAGTATTTTTACAGAAATAAAATGGAGTTTTCTTTCTCCAATGCAAGATGGCTTACCCAGTACGAAATCAGTTCTGAAGAAAACTTTGGAAGCAAAGACGCTTTAGGTTTCCATATTCCGGGAATGTGGAGCAAAATTCTTGACCTGAAAGAATGTTTCCTTCAGGAAGATCCTTCCAATGCCATAAGACTGGCTGTAAAAGAATATGGAGTAAACAATGGACTGGACTTCTTTGATGTAAGAAATCAGGAAGGGTTTTTAAGAACCTTAATGATGAGACAGAATTCCAAAGGAGAGTGGATGGTTCTTTTCCAGCTTTACAGAGAAGAAAAAGAAAACAGAGAAAAGCTTTTTGAATTCTTATTAGAGAAATTCCCTCAGATTAAAACGTTGGTGTATGCTATCAATTCTAAACAGAATGATTCTATTTATGATTTGGATATCAATGTATATTTTGGGGAAGGATACCTTATGGAAGAAATGGACGGACTGCAGTTTAAAATCGGCCCGAAATCGTTCTTTCAGACCAACTACAAGCAGGCTTTGGAACTGTATAGAAAAACTCTGGAGTTCGCAGACCTGAAAGGAGATGAAGTGGTGTATGACCTTTACACAGGAACAGGAACAATTGCGCAGTATGTAGCAAGAAACGCAAAACAGGTCATCGGAATAGAATCTGTGCAGGAAGCGATAGATGCAGCTATAGAACATGCTGCATTGAACGGACTTACCAATACAACATTCTATTGTGGAGATATGAAAGATATCTTCAATGATGAATTCATGGCTAATCACCCTAAAGCAGATGTATTAATCACAGATCCACCAAGAGACGGAATGCACCAGAAGGTGGTAGAACAAATCTTAAAACTTTCACCGGAAAAAGTAGTTTATGTAAGCTGCAACTCAGCAACGCAGGCAAGAGACCTTGCTTTGATGAAAGATCATTATACTTTAGTAAAGATCTTACCGGTAGATATGTTCCCGCAGACACACCATGTTGAGAACATTGCATTGCTTGTTAAAAAATAAATTATTTAAATTTGAATTTCCAAATCTTAATATGAAATACTTTAAATTTCTCATTGTAATCTGTTTTTTAGGGATGCTTTTTTCCTGTGGCGGTGATGATGATATCTGTGAAAGCGGGGAAGGAACTCCCAGAATGAAGGTAGGTTTCAGGACACTGGCAAGCGGAAAAGATACAACCATAGATACTTTGTATGTATCAGTAGACTATGGTGCAGGAAAGGTGGATCTGGGAAAACTTGCAAACATTGATTCCAGGTTAATTCCTTTACGTGTAGACAACTCACCCTATACAGATGTTTATTTCAAAACCAGATTAAAAGGGCCGGAGTCTCATGTAAGAATAAGTTATAGCACAAAGTCAACCTATGTGTCTCCTGGATGCGGAATCAAAAAAACTTATGAAAATTTAACTTCAGAATTAGTAACTCCGAATCCTGTTCAGAAACTGGAAGCCGGACAAAATCAAATAGAGAATGAAGACAAGACTAATCTTTACCTTTCTTTTTAGTTTATTGGGAATAATAAGCTCGGCACAAGAGAAAAAAAAGGAAGCAGAGAAGGAAGTTCATGAGAAATATAAGCCTAATTTTATGGTTGGGCTTGATGTATTGAATACCGGAGTTGGGTTCTTTTCGGACAGAAAACTGTATCAGGGATTTATTTCTTCGAAAATCAGAGGAAATGTACATGCCATTGCAGAAGCAGGTTTTGAAAAAAATATATACCAGAAGAACGGTTATGATGCTAAAGTAAATGGTCCTTTCGTTAAGCTGGGAGCCTTCTACATGTTGGCAAAAGATGCAGAAAATGAATTTAACGGATTTTATGCAGGAGGGAAGGCTGCCGGATCATTCTACAACCAGGAATATATGGCCGTGCCCGTTCGTGGATTTGGAGGAAGTAACTCTTCTGAAGCTTTTCCTTCATCATCGCAGTCTTCTTTCTGGCTTGAGGGAACTATAGGCGGCAGAGTACAGTTATTTAATTCCAACTTCTATATCGACGTGAATCTTCAGCCAAGATATCTGGTGTACACTTCCAAGCAGGACGATATTTCTCCAATGATTGTTCCCGGCTTTGGAAGAAGTTCTTCAAAGTTCAATATGGGATTTGCATGGAATGTTGCTTATAAGTTTTAAAAATAGCAAACCTTAACTTTTAAAATATATAAAATACAAACTTTAGAATATTCTAAAGTTTGTATTTTTTTTAATGAATAGGCTTGATGGGTATATAATATTAAAAAATATTAACTTATTTTATCTGTGTAAGTTATAAATTAGCTATATTTGGCGGAAATTATAATTGTGTTTTAATTTATGAAAAGAGTATTTACTGCTTTAATGTTTACTTTTATAGGAGGAGCAGTGTTCGGCCAATGGACACCAACTTCTTTTAAAAAAGGAGACGATAACAAAAGAAGTACAGGATTTAGAGTAGATCAATCTAATGTAAGAGGTAATGGGTACTATAAGTTAGACCTGAACTTACTGAGATCTCAGCTGAAGAATGCACAGGAAATGGGAGCAAATTCCACTCCTGTAGTAATTTCTCTTCCTACTATGAGTGGGAAGATTGAAAGATTTAATGTATACAGTTTTCCAGTAGTTGTAAAAGAGCTGGCAGATAAGTATGAGTTAGGATCTTATGTTGGAACAAGTGTCGAGGACCCAACCAAATATTTAAGATTCAGTATTGCTCCTAATGATTTTCAGTCAATGATCATCCATGGGGATAAGTATGAATTTATTGACCCTGCTTCTGCGGATAAAACAGTTTATGCTGTTCATCCAAAAACAAAAAAGGAAAAAAATGGGTTCTTATGCTCTACGGAAGAATCTCCTGCTGCTAAGAAGGAAATAGATGCTTTATTAAAAAACGGACAGTCGTTCACTAATCAACCAACAACTTTCAACAAGAGTTCTGATAAAAAATACAGAACAATGAGATTGGCAATGTCTGTTACAGGGGAGTACACTCAATACTTTATGACACTTGCTGGTGTACCTGCTACCGCTACAGATGACCAGAAAAGAGCTCCTGCGTTGGTTGCTATCAACAATACTCTGACCAGAGTAAACGGAGTTTTTGAAAAAGATTTTGCTCTGCATTTGAATTTACAGAATTTTCCCAATGTAATTTATATTGATCCAGCTACAGATCCGTATGCCGCTGCTGCAACCGGGGCACAAGGTGCATGGAACGGACAGCTGCAAGCAGCTTTGACAGCCAATGTAGGAAATGAAAACTATGATATCGGACATTTGTTCGGTAAATCAGGAGGTGGAGGAAATGCCGGATGTATCGGATGTGTATGTATTAATCCTACCACTACAGTTCCTAAAGGAAAAGGTTCAGGGTTTACTTCTCCTGCAAACGGAATTCCATCAGGTGATAGCTTTGATATCGACTATGTTGCACACGAGATGGGGCACCAGTTAGGAGCTAATCATACTTTCTCTCACAATATTGAAGGAAGTGGAGTAAATATGGAACCTGGTTCAGGATCTACCATTATGGGATATGCCGGTATTACTGGTCCGGATACAGATATTCAGCCTAATTCTGATGCCTATTTCCATAAAGCAAGTATCGGTCAGGTTCAGGCTAACTTAATCGCGAAAACCTGTGATGTGGAAACTACAATTACCAACAATCCACCGGTAATTAATGATCTTCCAACATATACGATTCCTAAGGGCACTGCTTTTGCTCTGACAGGTACTGCTACAGATCCGGAAAATGACCCGATGACTTATTCTTGGGAAGAAGTAGATGATGCTACACTTTCTATTGATAAATATAACTTAGGAAATACTACCTCAGGAGCTTCATTCAGATCTGTCGCTCCAAGCACAAGCCCAACAAGATACTTCCCGAAATTTACATCTGTAATGAGCGGAGTATTGAATAATGCAAACAATACCTGGGAAGCTGTATCTACTAAAGCTAGAACTACAAAATTTGCATTAACCGTAAGAGATAATAATTCAGTTGTATCTCAACAGCAATCAGCTTTTAAAGTTCAGACAATTGTTGTAGGAGATAATGGCCCTTTCAGATTAGCTAACCAATATGCTGATGTGAATACTCCGACTCCGATTCAGTGGATTGTTGCCAATACCAATGCAGCTCCTTATAATGTTGCTAATGTAAAAATTGATTATACTACAGATAACGGAACAACCTGGACTGTATTATCTGCTTCAACTCCTAATGACGGAACTGAAAACTTCACTTTCCCTTCTTCATTGAACGGTCAGACTATTAAGGTAAGAGTTTCTTCAATAGGAAATGTTTTCTATGCTGTAGGACCTGTTAGCATTGCACCTCTATCTGCATGTAGCAGTGCTGCACCAACTAATGTTGCTGTAAGTAATATTACTGTATCTTCAGCGAGTGTATCCTGGATGTCTTATACCGGAGCAACATATAAGGTACGTTACAGAAAGGTAGGTACAACTGCATGGACTGAAGCTGATGCAACAGTTCCTTCAATTAATCTAAGTAATTTAATTGATGGTACAACATATGAAGTTCAGGTAGCTTTAGTTTGTGGTACTGTAGTAGGTACATATTCGACTTCTGTAAACTTCAGTACCCCGGCTATGACTTACTGTCCTGCTTCTACTAATGCTTCAAACTATGAGTATATTGCAAATGTAACACTTGCCAACGTAAATAATACTTCTGCAAGCAGTACATATACAAACTACACAACAAATACAGCACTTCAGATTAACATGACAAAAGGAAATGTTTATCCTATGTCTGTTACGGTTGGAAACCCTGATGTTGCAGATTATGATACAGTAGCTGCATTTATTGATTTTAACAAGGATGGTGTATTCAGTGATTCTGAAAGAGTACTGAATTACCCTGTAACATTAACACAGCCATCAACTGTAGTTAGTGGAAATGTTACAATTCCAGCTGATGCCGTAGAAGGACAGCCGTTAAGAATGAGAGTGGTAGCTTTCTATGTAGGTGCTGGTACTGGAAACGGAAACGTTGGTCTGTCATTACCTACAGATTATATATGTGGAGATAATTTTGATTACGGAGAAGTTGAAGACTATAACGTAGTTATTACAGGTAACCTTGCTACTGCTGAGACTGCTGTTAAAAATAATGGTATTCAGATTTATCCGAATCCGGTAAGTGATGTTCTAAACATTACTAAAGTTTCAGACAAAGCAACTTATAAAATCTATAGTGCTGCAGGACAATTAGTAGATAAAGGAAATATCAATAATGGAAAAGTGAATGTTTCCGCTTTAGTTAAAGGTGGTTATGTAATTACAATAGATGATAAAGGAGTTGAGCAATTCAAATCTAAATTCATTAAGAAATAAGCATAACTTTTAAATATTAGTAAATCCCCGGAAATTTCCGGGGATTTCTTTATTTAAAGCATAAAGAGATAATTTGCTATTTTTTTTCAAAAAAAACCTAAATGCACTTATAAATTAATAATAAAAAATGATTAGATTTGTCTGATTAATATATAATGAAAACATTATGAAGAAACTCTTTACCTCTTTAATTCTGTTTCTCTGTTTGATTTGCACAGGCTTTGTATCTAAAGTCTCGGCTCAGGCAGGCCAGATCGGGACAGGAACGGGTACCTCAGTGTATCTCCCCATACGTTCCTATTACGGGTATAGTTATTCCCAGCAGATTTATACTGCTGCGGAAGTTTCGGCTGCCATTGGTACGTCGACCTATATCACAGCCGTAAAGTTTTATGTAGACACCGTATCAAACTCTCCGGATTCCTACAAGGATTGGGTTGTTTACATGGGAAACACCACCCAGAATAACTTTACGTCCAACACAAACTGGATTCCATTAGGTTCCTTAACTCAGGTGTATGCAGGAGATTTACCTGCCATATCAAATGGAAACTGGGTTACTCTTCAGTTGAATACTCCGTTTATCTGGAATGGAACAGACAATCTTGCGATTGCTGTAAATGAAAAAACGCCAGGCTATTCATCTTCTCCGGGTACAGCCTGGGGAACTTATAATGCTGGGGCTAACAGAGGTATTCTTTATTATGAAGATACAACAAACCCAAATCCGGCTTCACCGCCTTCTGCATCAAGCAGATATTCTGATATTCCCAGAATACAGTTGGTAAGCCATCAGCTGACTCCATGTACTACTGCTCCGCCAACGAATATTACTGTAAGTAATATAACTACGGTGTCAGCAGTTGTTAACTGGTATACGGCTACAGGTTCTACTTATGTAGTAAGATACAGAAGTTTACCTTCAGGTACATGGCAGCAGGTTAACGTTACAACTCCTCTTTCAGGAAGTGCAACAATTTCCGGACTTACAGAGCAAACCCAGTACGAAGTACAGGTGGCTACTGTCTGTGGAGGTACTCAGGGAGCATTTTCTTCCAGTGTAAACTTTACAACTCCGGCACTTAGTTATTGTAACTCCGGTGCTACGAGTACTTATATTGATGGATATATCAACCAGGTTGCAGTTAACGCACAAGGTGCCCCATCTATGTATAGTAACTCTGATCAGAGCGGTTATACAGATTACAGTACAGATCCTTCAAGAGTGGTTACTTTGGTAAGAGGAGGTAGTGCTACGGTTTCTGTTTCAAAAACGTGGCCAGGTTATCAGTATGGCTTCTTAACAGGAGTTTGGATTGACTTTAACCGTAATGGTATTTTTGAAGCATCTGAAAGAGTACTTACTTCACCAAGTAATACCACAACTCCGGTAACAGCTACATTTACAGTTCCAACTGCTGCCGCTGGTGCTTATACAGGAAACCTGACGACAAGAATGCGTGTTGTATTAAATGAATACAGCCCTATTAATGCTTGTGGAACATACTCTTATGGTGAAACTGAAGACTATGCAGTAAAACTGATAGATCTGTCTGCTTGTAGTACAGCACCACCTTCCGGCATCATGGTGAATAACGTAACTCCTTCTTCAGCTAATGTTACCTGGGTTTCTACTACAGGAGCTACCTATATTGTAAGATACAGAGTTTCTCCTTCTGGAGCATGGCAGCAAATTGCAGTCAACACACCATTGATCAGTAACCAATTACTTTCAGGATTGTTGGAACAAACAACATATGAAGTACAGGTAGCTACTATTTGTGGAGGAACAACAGGTGCTTTCTCTCCAAGTGTTACTTTTACAACACCTGCTCTTACCTATTGTACAGCTGGTCCTACAAGTAATACTGCAACAAGCGGTTATATTAATAATGTAACGGTTACTCCGACGAACACTCCTATAATGATAAGTAATTCTGTATCTGATAATTATAAAGATTATACAACAGATGCAACGAGAGTAGTTATCTTTGAAAGAGGTTCGGCCAATAATAAAATTTCTGTAAACAAATACTGGCCTGGTTCTCCTACATCATATGGAGTTTCAGCATGGGTAGACTTTAACAGAAACGGAACGTTTGAAACAAGTGAGAGAATTCTTAACACCACTTATAACACAACTACTCCGGTAACGGCTACTTTCTCAGTACCTACTGTTGCGAGTGGTAATGTATATACAGGAAATCTTCCTACCCGTATGCGTGTTGTAATGAGATATTTTGATAATGCTAACCCTTGTGGAACATTCTCTCAGGGAGAGGTGGAAGACTATGCAGTAAAATTTGTCGATTCTCAGAACTGTTCAACGGCTCCTCCTACAAATATCACGGTAAATAATATTGGTGCAACTACAGCAACTGTATCATGGGTTGCTACTGTAGGAGCTACTTATAATATCAGATGGAGAACTACTCCTGGAGGTGTTTGGCAAACTGCTACAGTTCCTGCCGGCCAGAACTTCTATGGAATTACTGGACTTACAGAACAAACGAATTATGAAGTTCAGGTTTCAACAACTTGTAATGGTTCTACAGGATCTTACTCCGGCTCAGTAACATTTACAACACCACCGTTGTCTTACTGTCAGATGACAGGTACAGGAACAAATGACCACATTTCAAATGTAACAGTTACCTCTTCGAACCTTGGTGTTCCACCAATGAATAATACTTCGGTACAAGGTAACTATACCAGCTACACTACTCCTGAGACACTGATTACTTTAGATGTAAATTCTCAAAATAATAAAATCTCAGTAGCAAAAGGCTGGACGGGTTCAACAGGAAACGATGCTGTAACAGCCTGGATCGACTTTGACAGAAACGGACAGTTTACAGATGCAGAGAGAATTTTAATTTCTCCGGCTAATACAACTACTCCTGTTACGGCTACATTTGCAGTCCCTTCAACAGCTTATACTGGTGCATTGACGACAACAATGAGGGTAGTACTGAAACGTTCAAATGCTCCTGTAATGTGTCAGAATGCTGTGGATGGAGAAGTTGAAGATTACAGAGTAAGAATCAGACCTTGTAGCAATGCAACTCCGAACGCTCCGACATTTACAACTACTCACACAACAGCTACTGTTACTATCACAGGAACAGGAGTGAGCTACGTGGTAAGATACAGAGTTCAGGGAACAACAGCGTGGACTGAAGTATATGCTTCTACACAATTAGGTAACCTTCCGCTAGTTATCAATAACCTTACACCTGCTACTACTTACGAGGTTGAAGTAGCTGCAATTTGCGGGGATGTTGTAGGAACGGCTACTCCAATCAAGACATTTACAACAAGATGTGATCCTACACCTCCTAATGTAACCGTAAGTAATATAACTCCAACAACCGCATTGATTACATGGGCTCCATTAGCGGCAAGTTCTACGTACACTATGAGATGGAGAAAAGTGGGTACCACTACATGGACAACTGTAAGCTTACCTGCGCCACCAGCGAATACTTATGTTTTAGGAAGTACAACTCCATTAGAGTCGTATACAACATATGAAGTTCAGATCGCTAACCAGTGTAATGGTGAAACGACACTGAATCCATATTCAAATCCTAAAGTATTTACAACAGAAAGAATCTGCGAGATCCCGCCACCAGGATTAACAATTACTCAATTGCTTCCTACATCAGCGGCAATTCAGTGGGATCCTTTCCCTGGAGCAACGTATGTTCTTAGATATAGAAAAGTAGGTATTCCAAGCTGGACAGAAGTACCATCATTAGTTAATAACCTTGTACTGACAGGCCTTACAGAATTAACAAAATATGAAATGCAGGTAGTAAATATCTGTAACGGTACGCCAGGAAACTATACTCCTCCTTACTACTTTACAACACCTACAGTAATCTACTGTAAGATGAAGGCTGAGAACTCTACAGGAGAGCATATCTCTAAAGTAACTGTTAAGCCTACAGGTAAGAAAACAATGGAGAATGAGTCCGGAGCTTCTACATATACAGATTATACAGGAGTGCCTAAAACATTCATCGAGATGATTCAGGGATCAACGGATAACGAGATCATTATCGAGAAAAAATGGACCGGAACTACTTACAATGAAGGAATCGCTGTATGGATTGACTTCAACAGAAACGGAGAGTTTGACATCAACGAAAGAGTATTCACTTCTTCACCTAATTCAAACAGCCCGGTTTCAGGTAAATTCAATGTACCAGCAGATGCATTTGTAAGTATGACAGACTATAAGTACGTTGTGATGAGAGTAGCAATGTCCAGAGATGGTATTCCGGTAAACTGTACAGACTTCAAGAACGGAGAGGTAGAAGATTACACGGTAAGAATTTCTAAACCTGCTGTTTCCAATCCGATTGATCAGACAAGTGTTATGATTTATCCTAACCCGGTAAGTTCAGTATTGTTTGTGAAAAATGTTAGCAAGAGAGCTAAATATAAGATCTACAATGCTGCAGGGCAGGTAATCGCAGACGGTATCTTATTAAATAACCAGATCAACGTAAGCAGATTGATTAACGGTGTTTATGTAATCGATATCGATGATAACGGTAACACTACACAAAAGAAATTTATCAAAGAATAAGACATAAATTTCAAATAGAATAAGCCTCCAGAAATGGAGGCTTTTTTTGTATTGGATTCTCAACACGTAAATGCTTTTCGCAAAAAAAACTCGTTAGAAAGCTTCTAACGAGTTTTTATTTATTCAATGCCGAAGATTACCTTTTCGGTCTGTTCCTTTAATTCTTCCAGATTGGTATTATTGTAAATAATGCAATCTGCCATTTTAATTTTATCCCTTTCAGGCATTTGTTTTTCCATGACTGCTTCTACCTCACGGTAGGTTTTGTTATCTCTGTCCATCACTCTTTTGATTCTGATATTATCCTCAGCGGTTACCAAAAGAGATTTATAACATTGTCTGTTCAGTTTGAGTTCAAAAAGAAGAGCTGTTTCTTTGAAAACTAAATATTTGCTTTGTTTGTTTACCCAGTTTTCAAAATCAATTTTTACTGCAGGATGAATGATTTCATTTAATTCTTGAAGCAAATCTCTATTGTTAAAAACTTTATCTGCAACAAATTTTCTGTCATACAATCCGTTTTCATCGTAAGCATCTTCACCAAGAAGTTCCTTGATTTTTATTTTCAGTTCTTCGCTTTCATTGACAATAGCTTTGGCCCTGTCATCAGAGTAATAGACCGGAAAACCGAATTCCTCTATAAAATGAGCCACAGTAGTTTTTCCGGAGCCTATTCCGCCGGTTAAACCTATGATCTTGGGTGCTGGTTCCGGCTCTGTCTGCTGTGTTTCTGAATGTAATTCTTCCATAATTAAAAATTAATATCCAAAAACATCATTAAAGCTGAATGTCTCATCAAGTCTTACCCCTTTATCGGTCATTTTCAAACTTGCAAGTTCATTGTGGGCATCATGTTCAAAGAACAATAAGTATTCATTATCTACACACTGCTTAAGGAATTTTCCTTTTTCTTCCAGTGTTAAAAGAGGTCTGGTGTCATATCCCATCACATATACCTGGTTGATATGTCCTGCTGTAGGAATAAGATCGGCTGCAAAAACAATAGTTTTTTCCTGGTATTGAATTACCGGGAGCATTTGCTTTTCTGTGTGGCCGTCTACAAAAATCACATCCATTTTAAGATCCGGTGCAAAACCGTAGTTTCCGGTGGTAGGAAGAGGCAAAAAGTTAAGCTGTCCACTTTCCTGCATCGGCATAATATTTTCCTTCAGGAAGCTTGCTTTTTCTCTTGGATTAGGTTCTGTTGCCCACTGCCAGTGGTTTTCATTCGTCCAGAAGTTGGCATTTTTAAAAGCCGGTCTGTATCCGGTTCTGTCATCGTTCCATTCTATAGCGCCCCCACAGTGGTCGAAGTGGAGGTGTGTAAGGAACACATCCGTAATATCTTCCTTTACAAAGCCGTATTTTTTAAGATTTTTATCAAGGGTATCATCGCCCCAAAGAGAGTAGTGACCGAAAAATTTATCATCCTGTTTATTGCCAAGACCGCAGTCTACAAGGATCAGTTTTTTTCCGTCTTCAATGAGCAGGGAACGGGTTCCCAATTCGATCAGGTTTTTTTCGTCTGCCGGGTTGGTTTTTTCCCACAGACTCTTCGGGACGACTCCGAACATGGCACCGCCGTCCAGTTTAAATTTTCCACATTGTATTGGATATAACTTCATATGTATATTTTGATTATTTTTTTATTAATTTCATTTTCTCCGCAATTTTTCTTGCGTTATCATCAGATTGCTCAAGCTGGGTGATGATATTGTTAAAATCATTTTCTTTTCTGTTCTGAGAAAGTTTTTGTTTAATAAATATCTCAGTTGGAATAATTTTAATCCCAAAAGCTCCCTTCATTTCTTTTTCCACAAACTCCCTTCCCATATCTTTCACCATCATCGGACATTGCTGGAAACTTTCATATTTAGATGTTAATTTATCCAAATGGGTATACAGTTCATCATGATCCATTATTTCAACTTTTCCGTGAATCTGTACAGCTTCATAATTCCAGGTGGAAACATTAATATGATCATACCAGCTGCTGGATATATAAGTGTGGGCTCCCAAAAAGTCACAAAGAACTTCATCACCGTTTTTTAAGGTTTTTGCCTGGGGATTAGCCCTTGAAATATGAGTTTCAATATAAATATTTTCAGGATCGTCTTCGTTGAGCATCATCATTGAATGAGTTGCCCGTATCTTATCAACTGAAGAAATCAGTAAAGCAAAAGAATTTTCTCTGATGATCTCTCTCATCAAATTATAATCTTCACTTTTGTATAATTTAGGTATAAACATAAATTAATCAATTCTCATTAATTTTAAACTTTAAACCTTGAACCTTGAATTTAAAATAGCTCTCCCGGGTTTTTAGGTCTTGTAATATTCAGATGTCTGTAGGCTTTGTCCGTAACTTCTCTTCCTCTCGGAGTCCGGATAATAAATCCTTCCTGAATCAGAAAAGGTTCGTAAACCTCTTCCAGTGTTTCCGGATTTTCACCAATGGATGTTGCCAGGGCAGAAATACCAACAGGCTTTCCTTTAAAATTTTCAATCATAACACGCATGATCTTATTGTCCATCTCATCCAGACCAAATTCATCCACATTCAGAGAGTCCAGCGCATATTTAGTGATCTTAATCTCAATTTCACCATTTCCTTTTATTTCAGCGAAATCACGTACCCTTCTCAGCAATGCATTCGCAATCCTCGGAGTTCCGCGGCTTCTTCTTGCAATCTCAATGGCTGCATCTTCATAAATGATGACTCCCAGAACTCTTGCACTTCTCTGAATAATCATAGACAGAAGTTCAATAGAATAATATTCCAGCCTGCTTTGAATCCCAAATCGGGCAAGCATTGGTTTGGTAAGCATACCACTTCTTGTAGTAGCTCCTACCAAAGTAAAAGGATTTAATCCAATCTGTACGCTTCTGGCATTGGGACCTGTTTCCAGCATAATATCAATCTTGTAGTCTTCCATTGCAGAATACAGATATTCCTCTACAACAGGAGAAAGGCGGTGAATCTCGTCAATAAAAAGCACATCATTTTCTTCCAGATTGGTCAATAAACCGGCTAAACTTCCAGGTTTATCCAATACAGGACCAGAAGTAATCTTGCAGTTTACTCCCAATTCATTGGCGATAATATTGGCTAAAGTAGTTTTTCCAAGCCCCGGCGGGCCATGCAATAAAACATGATCCAGAGCTCCGCCACGTCTCTTCGCGGCAGTAACAAAGACCTCAAGATTTTCCAGCGTTTTTCTCTGTCCCGCAAAATCTTTAAAGCTCTGGGGACGGATCTGCTCTTCCTGCATCAGCTCCTCTCGTGAGTAGTTTTCCTTATCTGGATGTAAAAAATCTGGCATTAATTCATTTCATTTACCTCAAAGATAGCAAATTTAGACTAAGATTAAAGGGCAGATTGAGAAAACGTTTAGATTGAAGTCAAGGTTCTTTCCAAGGTTAAAAATGAGAAGACCTAAGATTTAAATAATTGGGATATTTTAAGTATTTTTGAGAGGAGAAATTATTAATAAAAATTAATAAAATTTTGAATGTTTAGCAGAAAGATACTGATTGTAAAATGAGTCGGTCTCAATCTAAGCATTACATTAACTTTAAGCGAATGAAATTAATAGGACCATTCAGGCAGGTGGTAACGCTTGCTGACCTTCCTTTAAGAGGAAAAATTTCCGATGAACAGCTGGAAATTATTGTAGACGGAGGAATAATAGTAGATCAGAATACCATTCATAAGGTTGGAAATTTTGAAACATTAAAAACAGAAAATCCTGCCATAGAAATTGAGCATATTGAAGGAGAACAGATTGTTCTTCCTGCTTTTGTAGATTCTCATACCCATATTTGTTTCGGAGGAAACCGTGCCAATGATTTTGCCATGCGTAATGCAGGTAAAACCTATCTGGAAATTGCAGAAAGCGGCGGTGGAATCTGGAGTTCTGTACAACACACAAGAAATGCGTCAGAAGGAGAGTTGCTGAAAGCCTTAGTAGAAAGAATCAATTTTTTGGTTGGCTTGGGGATTACCACAATTGAAATAAAGAGTGGGTATGGTCTGGATGTGGAAAATGAACTGAAAATGCTTAGGATCATAAAAAAGCCCAGAGCGAAACAAAGGCAACTTTAGTTCCTACATGTCTTTCAGCACACTTGAAACCAAGAGATTTTGAAGGAAGTAATCCTGAATATCTTGACTATATTCTTACTGAAATTTTACCAAGAGTTAAAGAAGAGGGCTTGGCAAACAGGGTAGATATTTTTATTGAAAAATCTGCATTTCAACCTGAAGAAAGTAAAGAATTCTTACGTAAAGCAAAAGAATTAGGCTTTGAAATTACGGTTCATGCGGATCAGTTTACTCCCGGAAGCTCAAGAATTGCAGTAGAAGTAGGAGCAAAGTCTGCAGACCATCTGGAAGCAACCATTGATGAAGATATTCAATTCCTTGCAAAGTCTGACACTGTAGCAACAGCTCTTCCCGGAGCGAGCCTGGGATTAGGAGAAAAGTTTACTCCTGCAAGAAAATTATTGGACGCAGGTGCTATTGTAGCCATTGCAAGTGACTGGAATCCCGGATCTGCACCTATGGGCAATTTAATAACCCAGGCCTCTATTCTGGCCACTTTTCAGAAGCTTACAACAGCTGAAGTATTGGCAGGCATGACATTCCGCGCTGCTTATGCATTGAACCTTGAAGACAGAGGACAGCTGCATGCAGGCAAGAAAGCAGATTTTGTCACTTTTAGAACTAATAATTTCCAAAATGTATTGTATAATCAGGGGAGTTTAAAAGCTGATAAAGTATATATTGATGGAAATCTGATATAAAAATTATAAATTAACCATATTTGTTCTTCAGGCAGCCGGTTTCCAATGTCTGCTGAATGAAGAACAGACAATAGGCAAATGACTGAATAATGAATAATATTTGGCAAGGCAGATTGGACGGAGAAGAGCTTCTCTATCACAGGATATTTCAACGAGTAAAAGAAGAGCGTAATTATGACAATATTTCTACAGGTGATTTTGCATTGCATGGTTTTGCCGTAGATGAAGGTGTCAGAAGAAATAAAGGCCGTCAGGGCGCTAAAGATGCTCCCGATGTTATCAGAAAAAACATGTCTAATTTTCCTGTAATCCTTCCGGATTTTTCAATGCTGGATTTTGGAAATGTTACCTGTGAAAACGGCAATCTGGAAAGTACACAGAATGATCTTGCCAAAAATGTTTCAAAAGTACTTTTAAAAGGCGGAAAATCACTTGTTCTGGGTGGAGGTCATGAAGTGACTTATGCGCATTATTTGGGGGTTAAAACAGCTTTCCCTGAACAAAAAATAGGGATTATCAATATTGATGCTCATTTTGACAACAGACAGCCTGAAAAAGGAGTCGGGCCAAGTTCAGGAACAGGATTCTGGCAGATTGCGCAGGAGGGACCGATCAATTCTCTGCATATTGGAATTCAGAGAAACTCAAATACATTGAAACTTTTTGATACAGCTCATCAATACGGGATGAAGTACATCCTGGCAGATGAATTATTTTTTGAAAATCTTCCTTCCATTTACCAGCGCATTAATGATTTGCTGGACAATGTGGATTTTGCCTATCTTACTATTTGTATGGATGTTTTTAATGCATCAATTGCTCCCGGAGTTTCCGCCGCAGCGTACAATGGTATCTTTGCAGATACAACCTTTATGCATTTTTACAGGCATATCTTAAAAAACAAAAAACTGGTTGCACTGGATGTCGCAGAAGTGAATCCTTCTTTCGATATTCAGGACAGAACCGCAAGACTGGCAGCGTGTCTTGTGAATGAATGGCTAATGATGTAAGGTAAAGCTATATTCTTCCGATAGAGAAAATCATTATTTTATTGACCCCTAAGGAATGGAATTTGCTGATTTCACCGTGCTTTAAAATAAAAGCACTTATAAATTCATTAGCTGAATTTAAAACAGAAATTTATATTATGGAACAATTAATTGAAAGCAAGCTTATTAAAGCAGATAAAGCGTTTTCAGTGTGGAGAAAAGTGCCGTTTGAGGAAAGGCAGAAGTTAATTGCAAAAGCAGCAGAGATTTTAAAGAATAATTCGGAGAAATTTGGAAGGATCATTACAACAGAAATGAATAAGCCCATTTCTGAATCCATTGCTGAAGTGGAAAAGTGCGCATTAATGATGAATTATTATGCAGCTGCAGAAAATATATTAAAACCTGAAAAAGTAGAATCTGAATTTGCTTACTCTGAAGTTCATTATGCTCCGAAAGGGGTGATTTTAGGAGTAATGCCCTGGAATTTTCCTTTCTGGCAGGTATTGAGATTCGCTATTCCCGCGATTCTGGCTGGAAATACAGTGGTTTTAAAGCATGCATCAATTTGTTTCGGAAGTGGAAATGCTATCGAAGATGTTCTTTTGGAAGCTGGTTTCCCGGAAGGGATTTTCCAGAATCTTGAAGTGGGACACAAGGATGTAAAAGAAATCCTTGAGCATGACACTGTAAAAGGAGTGAGTTTGACAGGTAGTGGAAAAGCAGGCGGTGAAGTAGCTTCAATAGCAGGATTAAATATCAAGAAATCTTTACTTGAACTGGGAGGAAGTGATTCTTTTATCATTTTTGAAGATGCTGATCTGGAAGAGGCTGCAAAGGCAGGAGCAAAATCAAGGCTTCAAAATTGCGGGCAAACCTGTACTGCAGCTAAAAGATTTATTATTGATGAAAAGATTGAAGATCAGTTTTTACCTGTTTTCATTGAAGAATATAAAAAATATGAGATTGGAGATCCTTTAGATAAAGAAACAAAATTAGCAGGAATGGCAAGACCCGACCTGGCAGATCAGCTGGAAGCCCAGTTCAACAGAGCATTGGAAAATGGTGCAGAGATTATTATTCCTTTGGAAAGAGTTTCAGAAAATGAATTTAAACCAGGTTTAATCAGAGTTCAGGAAGGGAATCCCATCTTAAAAGAAGAGCTTTTCGGACCGCTTGGTATGGTAATGACTGCAAAAAATGACGAAGAAGCTTTACAAATGGCGAATGATATTCCTTTTGGACTTTCCAATTCTGTTTGGACCAAAAATAAAGAACGTCAGTTATTCTTTATTGAAAACCTTGAATCTGGAACGGTCAACATTAACAGAATGACAAGCTCTGATCCGCGTTTTCCGTTTGGAGGAACAAAAGCTTCAGGATATGGAACAGAATTGTCTCTGTTAGCCTTGAAAGAATTTGTAACAGCTAAAACTATTGTAGGTAATTAAAATATATACGGATGTCATCCTTTATAAGTTAATAGTATACTTTACACTATAAATAAAAACTCCCGGAAAGTGATTCTCGGGAGTTTTTGTATGTTTTTACAAAAGTAATTTTGTTTATTGCTTATACTGTCGTCAATCTCAGTGTATTTGTTTTTCCACCTTCATATGATGGAGTAGCATTGATATTGATTACAAAGTCTCCTGTCTCAATATAACCATAATTATGAGTCAGCATATTTACCTGGATGATTGTTTCATCTGTAGACTTCTTCATGTCATAATAATAGGCGTGGACACCCCAAAGCAGGTTCAGCATTGTAATCACTCTTCTGTTACCACTGTATACAATAATGTGTGAGTTTGGCCTGTGTGCTGCCAGCTGGAAAGCCGTATATCCTGAATGAGTAAGTGTTACAATAGCAGAAACGTTTGTTGTTTTGGCAATTCTTACTGCTGCAAGACAAACCCTGTTTGTAATAAATCTCTCATCGATGCAGTTATAATCTTTCTCGATAGGCTCATTTTTATGCTGATAGAAATGAGTAGTTTCAATATTCTTTACAATTTTAGCCATGTTTTCCACAACCTGTACAGGATATCTACCTACAGAAGTTTCTCCTGAAAGCATTACTGCATCAGCTCCATCCAATACAGAGTTGGCTACATCATTTACTTCCGCTCTGGTTGGCGTTAAGCTGTTGATCATAGTTTCCATCATCTGGGTAGCGATAATTACCGGTTTGGAATAAAATCTTGCTTTCTCTACCAGGTTTTTCTGAATGGCAGGCACTTCTTCCATCGGAACTTCTACTCCCAGGTCACCACGGGCAACCATTAATCCGTCACATTCAAGAAGGATTTCGTCAATATTTTTAACCCCTTCAGGTTTTTCAATCTTCGCAATAATCGGAGTCTTGAATTTACCATTCGGATGGCTTGCAATTAATTCTTTCAGGTCAATGATATCCTGAGCATGACGCACAAAAGAAAGAGCAATCCAGTCAACTTCCATATCAAGCATGAAATTGGCATCCTGAATATCCTTTTCTGTCAATGCAGGAAGAGATACCTGTGTATTAGGCAGGTTAACCCCTTTTTTTGAACTTAGAGGCCCCCCCTGGATGGTTTTAGCTTTTACAGTATCTTTTTCATTGGTTTCAGTAACTTCCAGTACCAGCTTCCCGTCATCGATAAGGATTCTTTCCCCTACTTTTACGTCCTGTGGAAACTGTTGATAAGTCATATATACCTTTGTAGAATCTCCCTCCATCTTTTCATTGGTGAAAGTAAGAATATCACCAGGATTAAGGTAAGATCCTTCCTTTACTACACCTACTCTCAGTTTAGGACCCTGAAGGTCTCCCAAAATACCCACTGAATAACCATACTCGCTGTTTAGCTCTCTAATTATTTCAATATTTTTTCGGACTAAGTCGTAATCTGCATGGGAAAAATTTATTCTGAAAATATCAACACCCGCTTTCATTAAATCTAACATTACCTCCTTTGACGATGAAGCAGGTCCTAGTGTTGCGATAATTTTTGTCTTCTTTAAATACTTATTCATAATACTGGATAATTTGATAAAGTTCCTCTTCAGAACTCAGTGTATAATCTTGAATTGGAAACACAAGATTTTCAGGGAGCAAAATTACGGAAAAATCAGGAAACTGTTCCGAACTATGCAAAATATATTCTACATCTACCTGATTATTTAATAAAAATTTAATGTTTTCTTCTTCTGTAAAGAGTTCTGTCTGAATTTTTTTTTGCTTACTTTCAGAAGATTTATTTGAAATGAAGGTAAAACAGGTCTTTGTAGACTTGTGATAAGCCTCAAATCTTGGAAAAAAATAATCATAATATCCTCCGTGAAAGACAAGATCTTTCTTTCTTGAAAAACAGAGGTTGTTGGTTTGATTTATTTTATAGAAAAACTCATGAGCGGGTATATCTTTTGCTAATCTTACCAGTCCTATGGCAATATCTTCAAATTCTATATCATCAAGATCATAAAGTTTTTGAATTTCCAAGTATATTTTCTTTTTTGTTTAAAATATAAAATGCCCTCTGTGCTGCCTTTTCCTCTGCTTTCTTTTTGGAAGTCTCTGTTGCATTAGCAATTTTCTCTTCTCCCAGCCATACATGACACCTGAATACAACAGATTTATTGGCCTGTATTTCCTCACAGGTTTCGTACTTTATATTGACCTTTTTCTTTTGGCTCCATTCGAGCAGAAGACCTTTATAGCTTACAATTTTATTTTCCAGCTTATTGATCTCGGAAGGGGTCAGCAATTTTTCCAGAATGATCCTTTTACAGGCATCATAATGGAAGTCTAAATAAACGGCACCTATTAAGGCTTCGAATAAATTCCCGGAGATATTCTCTCCCAAAGCTGAAGAACTGTTTTGCTTTTGCAAAAGGTTGGTAAGCTTGAGATCTTCTCCTAATTTATTGAGGTTTTTCCTATTAACAATCTTAGATTTCATTTGTGTCAGGTATCCTTCATTAGCCTGAGGATAGGTCTGGAACAAATGACAAGAAATAATTGTACCCAAAACAGAATCTCCCAAAAATTCAAGTCTTTCGTAATTACTGTCTTGATTTTTAGAAGAATTTTTCAAAGAAAAAGCTTCACGGTAAAGAGCAATATTCTGTACCTCTGTACCCAACACTTTTTTAAGTTCGGTACTGAGAAAATAATCTCTCTCCGTTAATTGTCTTTTTCTTTTTTTGAGAAGGAATTTAGAAAAGTATTTCTGTAACTCCATTCATTGAATTTAGATTTTCTTAAATAGAACGCAAGCGTTGTGCCCGCCAAATCCAAAAGTATTGCTCATGGCTACTTTTACATCTTTCTTTACAGCGGTATTAAACGTAAAGTTTAATCTGCTGTCAATGTTTTCATCATCAGTAAAATGGTTGATGGTAGGAGGAACAGTACCATGAATAATAGTTCCCAATGCAGCGATAGCTTCAATAACACCTGCAGCACCTAAAAGGTGGCCAGTCATTGATTTTGTAGAATTAATCTGAATATCGTAAGCATGCTCGCCTAATAATTTCGAAATTGCATTGGATTCTGCGATGTCTCCTAATGGAGTAGAAGTACCATGCATATTGATATGATCTACTTCATCAGCAGTTAAGCCTGCATCTTCCAAACAGTTTTTCATTACCAGATAAGCGCCCAGACCTTCAGGATGTGGAGCAGTCATGTGATGTGCATCAGCACTTAAACCACCTCCCAATAATTCTGCATAAATTGTAGCACCACGTTTTACCGCGTGTTCATATTCTTCAAGAACGATACATCCGGCTCCTTCACCTAATACAAATCCATCTCTGTCTTTGTCGAATGGTCTTGATGCTGTTTTTGGATCGTCATTTCTTGTAGAAAGTGCCATCATTGCGTTGAATCCACCGACACCACTTGCTGTAACGGCTGCTTCAGAGCCTCCACACACAATCACGTCTGCTTTTCCTAACTGGATCAGCATTTTGGAATCAATTATAGCATTTGCTGAAGATGCACATGCAGATACAGTAGTATAATTAGGTCCGTGGAAACCATATTCAATTGAAATATGTCCAGGAGTAATATCCGCAATCATTTTAGGAATAAAGAAAGGGTTGAATCTCGGAATTTCCGTATTGGCCCATCCTAACACTTCAGTTTCAAAAGTCTCTAATCCTCCGATTCCGGAACCCCAGATTACACCGACTCTGTTTTTATCTACATTATCTTCAATAATTCCGGAATGCGCTACTGCTTCTCTTGCAGCAACAAGTCCCAATTGAGTATTTCGGTCCATTTTTTTAGCCTCTTTCTTATCGAAATGCTGTAGCGGATCGAAGTTTTTTACCTCGCAAGCGAACTTTGTTTTAAAGTTTGTGGCATCAAAAAGAGTAATCGGAGCGGCACCGCTCTCACCTTTCACAAGATTTTCCCAGTATTCTTTTGCATTATTTCCTATTGGTGTTATTGCTCCAAATCCGGTTACAACTACTCTTTTTAATTCCATAAACTTTGTTTAATTTCTTTTTTTGTTGAAGAATATTATTTATTTACTACTTCTTCGATGTAAGCGATAGCGTGTCCTACAGTAGTAATTTTTTCAGCTTGGTCATCAGGGATCTGAATGTTAAATTCTTTTTCAAATTCCATGATTAACTCAACTGTATCTAGTGAATCAGCTCCTAAATCGTTAGTGAAGCTAGCTTCAGGAGTTACTTCTGTTTCTTCAACGTCAAGCTTATCAGCGATGATAGCTTTTACTCTTGATGCAATGTCTGACATAGTAAATTATTTTTTTAATTGTTAGATGGTGCAAATATATAAAATTCTTTACGATAAAACATTTTTTTAGTCTTTTTTGTGGACCAGAAGGTTTTATTTTGGGTTGTGGAGTTTTAGTGTTTTAGTTTTCAGTAGGTTATATTTATTATCAGAAGATGAATGTAAAATCATTATTTAGAAAGACTGGAAGAGTCCCGGAATGATATGCTTTTAATTTCCATCTTATGGACTCAGTTTTCAGAATATCATCTTACAATTAACTATTTATTTAGCTAAATAGGTTTTTTACTTTTTGAAACATACTTATATATAGTATATAATGCATAGAATATTCTAAATATTAGAATGTAATAAAAAAACCATCGAGAAATCGATGGTTTTGTGGAGTTGGAGGTTTTCGAACCTACTATATTTTAACATATTTCAAAATATGTAATATGTCTATTTATCAGTATTTTAGCTATATTTGTATAAACTAATATACTTAGTTTTTATGTCTAAATATAGAAGAAGTAGCACCTAAACTGGCACCTGATGAACTACACTTTTAAACTTAAGCAACCCAATGGTACAAAGGAATCTTTGATTTATTTCCGTTCTTTTTTCAACAATGAAAATAAGAATTTTATCTATTCTACGGGTGAGAAAATAAAGCCAAGCGAATGGGATTTTGAAGGTAGGCAACCAAATGATCTAAACGGAAGAACTAAAAGAGCAGAGATTCATCGAAGTGTAAAAATGCAATTAGATCGATACAGCAGTTTCTTTACCGAGATTGTTAATCGATATAAGAATATAAATGAAGAACTTACCGTCGATATTCTTAAACAAAGATTTGATGAAAAGTTCAAAAAAATTACTGTTAAAAGTGATTTCTTTAGAATTTATCAGGAGTTTTTAGATGAGAAAGAAAACGACTATACTGGAAATTCAATTTCAAACTCTACTTTGAAGCGTTATAAATGCAATAAGAATTTACTCGAAGATTTTGAAAGTACTTGTAGAGTTAAAATCAGTTTAGGTAAATTTGATGATAAACTTTATAATAAGTTTTTAAAGTATTGTATTGAAGAAAAAAAGCATTCTGCAAATACATTACATAGAAATGTTGGTCTACTCAAAACTTTTCTTCTTTGGGCTCTCAATAAAAAATATACATACAATAACAATTTTATTACTTTTAAAAAACCTGCGAAATTCACAACTGATGAAATAGCTCTAAATTATGAACAAGTTGAGCTCATTTACAATTATGACTTCAGTGATAATAAAAGATTGGAAAGGGTACGTGACCTTTTTGTTTTTGGATGCACTACAGGAATGAGGTTTGGCAATTACAGCACGATCTCAAGAAGTGATGTTGATGGTAATTTCATACGGGTTATTGATTTAAAAAGTAAATCTAAAAACTTAGCAATTCCTTTAAACAGTATTTCTAAATCAATACTTGAAAAGTATGATTATAATCTTCCAAGTATTACAAATCAAAAGATGAATGAATATATTAAAGAGGTTTTTAAAAAGCTGGAATTTACTGATGAAATAAAGAAGACTATGAAGTATGGTGATGAGTTGGTAGACCAAAAAGCTGAGTTTTGGACAAGAATTTCCTCACATACAGCAAGGAGAAGTTTCATCACTATAATGAAGAACAAACGAGTTCCGGATAAAGTAATTATGAGCTACACTGGTCACACCAGTTTAGAAGTCTTTAATGCCTACTACAGACCAAGTGAAGATGATAAGATCAACTATATGAATGAAGTTTTTAAATAATCAATAATTTAGATTATGGATCAGAAAAAGCTTTACGGACGTTGGAATTTTTGGGAAGAATTTGTAAGCTATCCAATGATGATTTATTTCTGGGTTAGAAGGCCAAAAATTCACGAACGTTTGCGAAGTAAAATTGAAAAAGCCCAACAAAAGTCCTCTAAAATCGTTCTCGATGAAAAGTTGAGAAATGAATTTTTGATTAGATATGAAAAGTTAGATAATTTCTTCAGTTTTCATTTCAAAGATATTGATCAATCAAGAAATCACAATTTTGAAGAAAAGATCCAATACTGTTTTAATCAATATAAAAAAGAATCAAACAGCCTGTTAAGTTCAAGTAATCTGATGAAATTGCAGGGCAATTTTTTAAATGGTGCCGAAACTACACTTTTTTTATATTTCGCCCTAAAACACAAAACAAATAGAGAAATTGCTTTATCAGATATTATAATTGGTGATAACAGTTCAAAAATTTTCCTCGCTTTTTTAAAAGACAAAAAATTCATCGATGAAAATCATAACCTGCTGGTAGATCAGAAATCTTCATTCATAAGAATACACCGATTCTTGAAGGACAATCATATCATCAACCCCGATTATCAGGATACCACAATTATTGAGGCTATGGAAAATGAATATAATACTACTTTTGACAAAGGAACATTTTCACGAGCAATTACTGTAAAACCAAATGACTTTGAAGAAAATATCTACAAAGAATTATCGAAGTTACTTAATATAGAGTATTGACTGTATAGCTGTTAGAGTTAAATTAATTTTTAAATAAATAGCAGAAATTTTAAACCTGATATAAAAAATTGAATCCGTAACAATGAATCAAGTTGATTTTAATTTAGCAATGCAAAGTGTGATTAAAGATCATTTAAATGCTCCAACAGAAGAATTAATTATGAACGTAACTGCCTCTCGTTGGGAACATCACAACTGGGCAATTTCTGGATTTGAAAAAATTTTAGAAGGAAGAAAATTGTCTTTTAATATATATACTGAGAAATTTTTCAAAGAAAAAATTGTTGAGAAATTCTCTAGATCATATCCTGGCTGGGCAGATAATATTCGAAAAATGATGAATGAATTAATAGAAAACGGGTGGAATCTATCAATCCCTCTAACTGCTAAAAATTATCACGGAAGTTTTGAATGTTACATTGATACTAATGACATAATTTTACAGAAAATAATTGAATCGAATTGTGATTTGATAAATTTAAAATGCTCAAGATGTGGATTATCTGGTGACGAATATATTTCTGACGGAGTATGTGAAAAATGCAGATGAGAAATAAATAAAAATCCAGTATACAATATCCCTTCGTTTTAATTACAGAGACATTACCTCACGATGTCAATTCTGAAAATTAAGAAATTCTCTTTGGTCTTTACATTACCGAGGAACAATATGTCTACACCATTAATTTATATATAACTAAATATCAGCTATCAAACTTTACGCAATTGAGTAGAATTGCATCATTAGTTATTCCGATCATACAATTTTGTCTGCAAATAAATACAACAGATTATGCAGACAACAAATCCATTCCAAACCATTCTCGACGAATTAGGGGAAGTAAAAGACTTACTCTATTCCCTAAAAAAAGAACCTGAAATCGAGTTGAAAAAGAAACTATACTCTATCAAAGAGTGTTCAGAAATTCTTAAACTGGATTACCAGACCGTACGCTCACACATTTTAAAAGGCAACATCAAAGCAGAACAAATAGGAAGATTCTACAGGGTCAATCATTTTGATCTGATGGATGCTTTAAACGAGGTCAAATCGCTTAAGTATAGGAGATAGATAGAGATTTTATTTATCAAATAATCTAATTCACCCTTCCGCATTTCATGTACGGAACCAAACCTTTAAAATATGAGCGAAAAAATTCCATACCTCAGAGTAGGGATAACCTATTATAAGACTATCGAGAAACCATTGATCTCAGGAGACAAAATTTCAATTTTGGTACGATGGAACCGTGAAACAATTATTAGCGATCACGGAAAAATCTACGTTTCAAAAGTTTCAAAATATGATGGCTTCTGCTGTATTCCTTCTCATCTTAATTATAAGCAGATCATCGACGGATTCTACAATATGTACAATGAAATTCCTTATCAACCAATCAATGAAAGTATAAGTCCTGAAGATTTAGAAAACAAAATTCCATTCTCACTAAAATTTATGGAGCATATTTTCGGAGAGCAATTGGAGCTAGGCCTAGATTACATAAAGATATTGCTTGAACATCCAACGCAGATACTTCCAATTCTTTGCTTGGTAAGTAAAGAAAGAGCTACTGGAAAATCAACTTTTATCAAATGGTTGAAATCTATCTTCGGATTAAATATGACCTACATCAAAGGAGACTCATTCAGCAGTCAGTTCAATTCAGATTGGACTTCAATGCTGATTGTTGCAATTGATGAGGTATTCTTTGATAAAAAAGAAATCACTGAACGCTTAAAATATCTTTCTACTACTGACAAAGACAAAAAGGAGGCAAAGGGAAAAGACCGTGAAGAAGTCGAATTCTTTGGCAAATTTATTCTCTGTTCCAATAATGAAGATAACTTCATTCAGATCGATGAAAATGAGATCAGATTTTGGATCATCAAAGTAAAATCAATCAAAAGCGAAAACACCGAATTTCTAAAAAATCTCAACAAAGAGATCCCTTATTTTCTTCGATACTTAATTCAAAGACCTTTCCACAGTCGTAAGGAGACAAGGATGTGGTTCACAGACTCCCAGATCAGAACAAAGGCTCTTCAGAAACTGGTGTGGAAAAATAATAACAAACTGGAATCCAAGATCATCGAACTTTTATATGAGTTTTTCGAAAGTACTGAAGACAGCAAAATCCATTGTATTCCTCAGGACATTTTCAATATGCTTGGCAAGATGTTCAGCAAACAATACTGGACAGTCAACGATGTCCGGAAAATACTGAAAGAAAACTGGAAACTCGAACCACAAAGTAATTCTTTGGCTTACATCAAATACGATCTTGATCATGGTTTAAATTTTTTCCAACAGAACAAAACAGGACGGTATTTTACAATAGATAGGAATTTTATTCTTCAAAGATTTGATGAAATGATGAATTAATTGATAAAGAAAATAAAATCAATTAGTTAGATCTCATCAAAAGCCTCATCAAATTTTTAAACCTTGATTTTTGATGAGAGGATGATGAGAAGAACATTTCTACTTTGCTGAGATGATGAGACTTTGATGATAGTGCAATTTATTATTATTCAGTTTCTTATATGGTTTTCTCATCAATTCATCAAAAATTAGTCAAAACTAAACTCTTCCGCCTGAACTGAAAGGACATCTACTATTAATCACTAAAAAACATTAAAAATTACAAAAATGAACTGCAAACAATTCAACAGCATATCGTTGCAAGAAGTCCTCCTTTCTCTCGGACACCTTCCAACGAAACAAAATGAAAAAGAAGCTTGGTATCTCAACCCCTTTGCCAGCGAATCCCAAGCCTCTTTTAAATTAGATAAAAGGATTAATGCCTGGTATCTCCATTCAGAAGGTATCGGCGGGAACAATACCGACTTTATGAAAAAATATTTGAACACTTCGGTCAATGGAGTTCTGGACTGGGCGCAAAAACAAAATTTTTCTTCTTTTCATCAGCAAGCACAGATCAAAAAGTCGGAACCAAATTACAGAATTACAGAAATGCTGAATTTAGAAAATCCAAACCTGAAAAAATATTTACAGGAGCGTGGATTGAGTCCTAAAATCTATGATTACATAAAAGAGGTGCGATTTACAGTCGGAGAAAAGGAACTCTACGCAATTGGCTTTGAAAATTTATCCGGAGGCTTTGAGCTTCGTAATTCTTTTTATAAAGGGTCATTGTTGAAAAAGGATATTTCAATAATTAATCTCAATTGTGGTTTACAGGACATATCAAGTGTTGAAGTTAAAAATATCAAAAGTGCAGCAGTTTTTGAAGGCTTTATGGATGCCTTGTCTTTTGTAGAAATGCAGAGATCTTTCGCAGGAGATATTCTCGTAATGAATTCCATTGCTCTTTTAAACAAATCCATAGAATGTTTGAAAAACTACTCTGATATCAATCTGTTTCTCGACAACGATAATGCGGGAATTAAATGTAAATCTCAGATTATAAAATCATTTCCGGAAGCCAAAGATCATTCCGGAATTTATTCCAACCATAAAGATCTAAACGAATTTTTGATACATCGAATAAAAAATGATGTAGCTGATAAATCAGGAAAACAATCTGAAAAATTTCCTGAGCCTGATAAATTAGAAGAGATAAAGCGGGAACCGGAAATTAGAAACTCAAATAGTTTTAAAATGAAGCGTTGATAAAGCGTGCTGTATGTTTTTTCCAACTACCCGCAGAAGTTAGGAGCGCATTCGCAACTTTGAAGGTCGTTCCTCCCAACAAAGTTTCAAATACGCTCTGCGAGGCTTTAACCTGAGTAAGATAGGATAAGGTTGACTGGTACCAACCTGTATAAAAAATACGCAGGTCTATTAACGAAGGTGCGTAAAAAATGCACAGGTAAAATTAATTGCTGTATAATTTTTATACAACAGTTTTGATTGGAAACATATAGCACAAACTTAAAAGATGAAAACTAATGAAGACTTCAATTAATTTCAAAGCAGTCAAATCGGACTCTGAAACTCATAATTTCAGAAAGAAAACTTTCGACTACATCCGTAAAGATCTGACACCAAACAATGAATATTGGTTAGAACAGAAAATATCTGATAGAATGCAAAAGATTGAAGCATATTGCAAAGCTAAGTCAGGAAGAAAATTGCAAAAGAATGCAATGCCAGTTCGGGAAGCTGTAGTTGTTATCAAAGAAAATACAACGATGTTGGAACTTCAAAACTTGGCAAAAAGACTGGAAGATGAACTGAAAATCCGTGTTTTTCAAATTGCTATTCATAAAGACGAAGGACACACCGATAAAGACACGAAAGAATGGAAACCGAATTATCACGCTCATTTAGTAGCTGACTGGCAAGATTTGGGAACTGGTAAAACACTTAAGCATCAATCTTACCATTATTCAAAAATGCAGGATCTGACAGCAGAATGCCTGAATATGGAAAGAGGAATTTCAGGTTCAAGAGGAAGATTGGAAGCAATTGAGTTTAAGATTCAGCAGAAAGAAGAAGATCTCAAAGTTTTGGAAGAAAGATTCAATATATTGAAATCTGAAATGAGTTCGACTAAATCGGAGGAGCTGGTTGTAAAGGAAAATGATTTTCTAGGTTTTATAAAAATTAAGACAGACAAGACCATTGCGAATTATGAAAAAGCATTTCGAAGCTACAGAAGTATAATTCAAAAAAATAAAACAGAATTGGAAACTAAGTCCAAGCAAATTTTCGAACTCAGTACAAAGATTGATAACTCTAAGAAAGAAGTTCAACTATTTGAAAATAAAATCTCTGTGCTGTTGACTGATCCAAACGTCTTTGCTTCAGAAAAGAAAAAATATTTAGATTCTGTCACCAATATTCTCGAAAGAGAGATCAAATTTGAAAGATATAGATATCCCAGAGTTGAAAGATCTGACAGAGAAACTCTGATCTCTGAAATGGGTAAGATAGCAGAAAAAGTAAGTAAAGAAAATAATATTCCTTTTTCAGCATTTAATGAGATCTTTAAAGATTCAGAAAATAGTGTTAGATTTTTATCATTATTACGTTTTGGAAATGAAAATCTGAATTATAATAATGAAGATATTCCAATTCAGAAGAAAAAAAAAGGTAGAAAATTTTGATTAGACTAAAGCCCAAAGGAAACTTAGGATATGAAGCATCTAAAAATTAAATCATTATATTAGCAATAGAAAAAGCTCTTAGAAAGTTATTAGTAATAAATAAATCTCAAAGTTATCTTACATTTTATGAATACGCCAACAGAAGAAGATATCCTAAAAGCGATCAATGAATCTGGATATTTATTTGAACAAGAAATCGGATTTGTTATTGAAAAATTCGGATTTAATATTCAAACCAATTCTGCATTTAAAGACAGTGAAGAAGAAAGATCAAGAGAATTAGATGTAACAGGTTATAAGAGATTTTTTTATGATGAAAAGAATAAAATTTCAATCGGTATAAGAATATTATGTGAGTGTAAGAATAACAAAAACCCATTTGTTTTTATAACCCGTAATAAAGGTAAAATTGATAAGAATTATTCTCCTCCTAACTTTCTGTATCCAGCGGCAGAATATATGGTTCCTGTAGATGGGCAAAAAAATTCATTTTATAGAAAAGATGGATTTATGTATTATAATATAAATGAAATCTTTCCATATAGTATTAAAGATTACAAAGCAGTACAATTCTGTAAGCTTGTTCAAAAAAACAAAGAATGGAACGCATTTCATGATGGAATTTATGACTCTATATTAATGCCATTAAGTAAAAGTTTAGACTACTATAAAAATAAAGATATAGCTATTAGAAGTGAAACTTGGAAAAACTATATTATTTATTTTCCAATTGTAGTATTAAATTCGAAGATATTTTCAATAGATTCTCATATAGACAAAAGTAAAGTGAATGAAATTGGGTATATTTCATTTACTCGAGAAATTGAATCTAAAAAACAAAATAATAAATACCTAATTGATTTTATTTCTAAAGAATTTTTAGAAGAATATCTGGAAAGTCATGTAAACGATTTTGCTGAAAAGTTTAAAGAAAATATTTTAAAGAAGGAGTCTGATAACAAATTTTTGTAGTATTATTTTATCGAAACTTGTTGTTTTGACTGGAAATTTCGGCTTTGAAAATCCTACAAATGTAAAATATCAAGAAAGTTTTGTGTAATTTTTTACAATAGAAAAAATGAAATCAGTTAAAGAATCAGTTGAGATAATTTAATTAGTAGAAATCTTAACAAAAATGTGTGATTATTTAGAAAATTTAGATTTTGAAAAATTTATAAAAATAGCAACTTTTATAACAACTATTGTTTTGGCAGTAAAAGCACTATTAGAATATTCAAAATCACAAAAATGGAAGAGAAATGAATTTTTAGCAAAAGAAATGAAGGATTTTTTCTCAGATAGAGATGTAAAGAAAGCGCTTCTCATTCTAGATTGGAATCGAATTGATATACCACTTTATGAGAATGAAATTCCAAGCAATAAAGAAAGATCAATATTTTTTGTTGATGAAACTCATTTAGAAAATTCGTTGTCAGTTTCTCCAAATTCCGAATTCAACGATGAAGAAACTATAATTCGAAAAAGTATAGACGAATTCTTAGTTCGTCTATCAACTTTACAAAATTATATTGATAATAACCTTTTTACAACCAAAGATCTTAAGCCATATATCATTTACTGGATGGGGCTAATTGGCGATAAAAATAGGGCAAATAAAAATCCCATCTATATAGAAAAATTATGGCTTTTTATAAAGAGATATGAATACAGTCAAGTTATCAAAATGCTAAAAAATTATGGATATGAAATCTAATAAAGATTTCTGCTAAAATATTCTATGCTACAAAATAATACCGCCTCTTTCTTATAATTAATTGAGAAGTTGTGTTTTTCAAGATCCTCAAAATTAAAGGGGTCTATTTAATGAAGTCGCCAATTCATATTTTCTTTGTAAAAGAGCCCACGCCGTTGTATATGCTACAAGAGTATTTAGTGAGTGTCCAAGACCTCACCCTACGGGTGTACAAGCACCCTCGATATTTTTCAGCTATCCAATAATTAATTCAATACCTGCTTTTTCAGCTTTGTATTTTATTTTGGTCTGCAATTCATAATAATTCCAATTGCGAAGCACAAATTCCTGTTCCTTTGCAATCCCAATTTTGTCCTCCTGATTTTTAAGGATCAATGTGCCAGCTTGTTGCTGTACGCAGAAATCGATAAGCTTTCGGCTATACATATGAAGTCGGTGAGTTACATATCTACTTTCAAGATTCTCTGTTTTGTACAATGCCTTTTGTTTGCGTTTGGATCCATTTCCTGAGCGTGCGTAGGCGATACCGTCTTGAATCCTTTTTTGACTTGCCTGAATCGCTAACCTTCGATACAAAAACTCTTCTTTTGAGCCAATATTGATTCGTAAATTGTTAGCTTTTGCAACTATTGGGTGTTCCAGAGACAAGGAGGCTTCCGCAATGATTTCGGGTTTTAAATGATTCTCTTCCTTTTTGAATTCAAAAACTGCAAGCCAGAAGATCTTCCTGTCTTTCAGTTGAATTTGTGATGTGCATAGCTTTATGTCTCCTTTTAACAGGCGTTCCATTGTCACTCGCTTATCAGTATAATCTTTTCCTAGGTATGTTTTGACAGGAATCGCAAACATATTGAAGCAAAAAGCTTTTTTATCGGGATCATATTTCATTTTGCTGATGCATTTGACCGGAAGCGGGATCGGAATGTCTCTTTTGTAATTTCTAACTGATTTTGTTCCTTGCCAATAATCAGCTTTGTTTTTGGAGAAAGTTGATTGAATCGTGTTGTTCAGGCTTCCCAAAATGTCTGTTGGGATTTCTCCTTTGAAACGGTCAAATACCATTCGTGCCGTAGTGCCAGTTTTCGAACGGTTAAACATTCCCATCTCATCTTTTTTTTCATCAGCTAACTTATATTGTATTTCTTCTGTAAGATAAAAGAAATCTTTGATCATTTCCTGAACATACAAATGGGAAGCGATTAAGTTTGCGGCTCGGAAACATAGGTTCTGATATCGGTAGAGTTTTTCCCACATTTCATTTTTTTTATCTGACGGTAGATCAATCATCAACTGAATTTTTCGGGTCAGTGTCATCGTGGATTTTTCCATATCAAATAGTTATTTCAGAGTTGTTTTGATTCTGTAAATATTGATAAGCATAAAGAAAGTCCTGATGGACTTCCTTCTCAGAAAGTTTGAGCTCCCGTGCAATGATTGCAAAAGAAGATTTCTCCCTAAATCTTCTTTTTATAATTTCAATTTGCTGACCGCTGAGTTCATTTTGTTTAACCTCATTTTTTTTAGATTTAATTGGTGGCTCGTCATTAGAATTTTCCCTTAGGATTTTTCTTAAATCATTTATTGCCCTAGTTACCTCATTGCTAATATCTTTGACACTGCTTCCCATTGCTTCTGCAATAGGTTTGTACTGAAAGCCATATTGAAGGCAAAGTTCGATCAGGTATTTTCTTTTGGGGCTTATCACCTTTAAAACCTTATTGACTTCGTCAAAATTTTTCTGATCTGATTCCTGACGAAGAAGATGTTCTTTGTCTTGCACAGGATCATATCCAACAATATAATCCTGATAGTTCTCAAAACTTTCAAGTGAAGCTGTTAGGCGAGCGAATTTATTTTTCGGAGTATTGAAATAAGTTATGCAGTCTCTTTTCAGAACAAACCGTAAAAAGCCAAGAATATGATTTGGAGTCTCAATCGAATCACGGTGTAACCAGAGTTTAAGAAATGTATCCTGCACCAGCGTTTCCACGGCAAAATCATCCTCAAGCATTTGTTTTCCTATCCAGAAAAGGAGTCGTTTGTACCGTAAATGGATATGTTCTAATGAGGATGGATTGCCTTTTTTCAGTAGTTTATATAACTGAAAATCAGTTAGTTTTAAGGGTGGTGAGTTTGTTCTTTTCATAAGCGGTATTTTTCAGCTTATTGATTGCTAAAAGAAATTGCTTAGATATCCGAATGAATTATCTGTACCACTTTATGCACTATCTCACTGCATATTGCCCAAAATAAATGGCGTGAAACTCAACATATCCGAACTGGGGCACTGGTATACCTTATATGCAGATAAGTGAGCTCACGCCTAGGTCGTGAGCTACTTTACTTATCCTCTCGCATATTAAAAATTACCAGTTTTCAGTTCGAGATTCTAAGCAATAGCTTCTATATTTCTTTGAAGTATCGCAAAGTTACATTTCAATAACTTATTTTACAAATATAAAAATATTTTCTAAATTATGTACTATAGTACATAATTTTTTTTGATGTTTTTCATTCACTTTGGTTTATGAATGAATCATTAGAAGAAATAGAAAGATATGTTATAAAACGTGTTAAAGAAATACGAGAATCAAAGAATGTCACCCAAGAGGAGCTCTCACTTTCTATTGGGAAGAATATTGGATTTATTTCACAGATAGAAGCTCCATCTAAAAAAGCAAAATATAATTTGATCCATCTAAATCTAATTGCAATAGCATTAGGATGCTCCATTAAGGATTTTCTTCCTGATGAGCCGATCCGAGATAAGAAATACGATATTAAAGAAATCCAAAATAAAAAATCTTGATATGAGTTGGTAATTTTGATTTTAGGAAAGAAGATAACTATTATCATTGAGAGAGAAGAACTAGCAAAAAGATATTAGTTGTTTGTATTGAGAATTTTGCTAATACTTATTTTTAAGTGATCCTCTTCGCAGTGTATTATGAAACTTGATGCTGCAAATCCCTTTGAAAGCTTATTTATTAACAAAAGAATTCGCTTTGTATACCTATAAAAATTGGTTAAGGTTTAGAAGATATAGTCAAATTATCAAATCTTATAATAAAATCCTCATCAGTATTAAGTTTGCTTTCCTTCTCAGATCTTTTAGCAGGATGTAACGTTTTAATTTTTAAAAACATTTCACGTATGGGATCATTAAAATATGTTTTTACGCTTGCTAAGCTTTCTATTAATTGATACCAAGAAGTCCAGGCAACTGTTTCGTCAAGATCTACACCTGTGAAATTCATCTGATTTCGGGATACGATAAATAAATATATTTCTTTTATCTCAGTTTTAGTATTAAGTTTTTTTTCTATCTGTAGTGCATTAAGTAAAGTATTACTATCATTTAATGAAATCCACTTTTTTATTTTCGCAATCCACTCATTAGCTTTAGGAAATAGATTAGATATTCTGCTATAACGTTCTTTCATAGAATAACCATATCGATCCTGCCATTTTAATTGAAAAAGTCCTAATGTTCCCGTCGCCTCATCGAAAACAACTGCATCAATATCTGTTCTAATTCCATTGAAAGAAATATTTATTTCTTTTGGAACTTTAATAACATTATTTTGCGGAAACAATTTAAACAATTCATTTCTGAATCTGTTTTCTCTATTATTTACAGCTTTATCATAATCCTTTTTATATTTACGTTTAAGTTCCCTGTTTAAAATTGAAAAAGGATTTGAAAAACAACCTGAAATAGATCTTATTAATAATTCGCCTCCGACTTCAATAAATATTGGTGGCGGTGTACAAGGATACTCCAGGTAATAATCAAAGTTGTCTTTCGTCAATGTTATTGCTTCAAATATTTGTTTTATCTCATCTTCTGACCAATCCATATAGTCAGCATAATCACTAATTGCTTTTTGTTTAGGCTGTGTATATGTTAGAAGATTTTCAAGTAATACTTTAGGATTTTCTTCTTTTAACATAAAACAGGCGTCGGTATGCTTTATTCCAACTCCTACAATTAACTCTACAATCGTTACATACTTCCAATATTCAATTCCTCCAAAAATATCTTTATTGTCAAAATCATCATATCCCTGCATCATCAAAAGCCTATAATGACCCTCTTCATTATAGTAATCGTCAATTTCAGGAGTAGTATCATAACTTATCAACTGACCGAAAGGATTAAGGAGTAGTTTTCTGAAATCTGTTTTTATCTTTTTTACATTAAAATATTTTGTCTTTCTTTTTTCTTCGACAAATCTTCTAGCAATCTTGTCTACAAAAAAATCAAAACTATCTCTATCAAAAGATTCAATATCATTATTACTATTAATAAATCTAAATGTGTAATGTTGATTATTTACTTTTTCAAATTTTATTAAACCAGCTTTATCATAGGAAATTAATTGTTTGCATAATTCAATTTTACCGCAATAAATAATATTTGATGTCGTCCAGCCTACTGACTCGTCTGTCATAATTGCAAACGGTAAGTGCTTGTTAATATCAATATTAAAATAATAAGGTTTTAAAAGCCTTGGCCAACCATATTCAACTAATTTTCTATAAACTTTAACTTGTTCATCTGATAATTCTTCAGAGTGCATATAAAATGGCAGAATTGTATCTATACAGCGAATAATATTTTGTATCGCCATATACGGAGAGCCTGTATAGGTAGTTCCAATTATTTTGCTGTTCTCTTCTAATAGTAAAGTTATTTCATCTGTTGGTGTCATTATTTTGTTTTAACCAAGATATTAAAACTTATTTAATTCAGATGTTGGAATTTAAATTTAATGTATTTATCATTAACTTGTAGACATGTAGATTACTTGAGAATGAGGTAAATATTGTAGTTAATGAATTGCTTTACTCCATTAAAAAAAAATCTTTTATTTTAAAAAGTTATTAAATACTTTTGTATATTAAACGAATTTTGTATACATGAAAACTAACAACCTATATATCGATCTTTTTGCAGGCTGTGGGGGCCTTTCTTTAGGGCTACATAACGCAGGTTGGAATGGTTTATTCGCAATAGAAAAAAATCCAGATGCTTTCAAAACATTAGAACACAATTTAATAAATAAAAAAAAACATTTTGATTGGCCAGAATGGTTGCCTAAAAAGAATCACGATATAAATTCTGTCTTGAGAACTTACAAGAAAAATTTAAAGTCTTTGAGGGGTAGTGTTTCACTGGTTGCTGGGGGGCCTCCATGCCAAGGCTTTTCAATGGCGGGCAGACGAAATGAAACTGATGAACGTAATGACTTGATAAATTCATATATTAAATTCGTCGAATATGTTATGCCAAAAGTCATTTTTTTTGAGAACGTCAAAGGCTTTACTATGGAGTTCAAAAAAAATAAAGAAAAGGGCATCGCATACTCTTCGGTTGTAACACAAAAATTACAAAACCTTGGATATTATGTCAAAGGTAAGCTAGTAAATTTTGGCGATTATGGTGTTCCACAGAAACGAACCAGATTTATACTTATTGGAGTCAGAAACGATATTGTAAATTCTTCTCAGGAAATAGTGGATAACTTTTTTTCATCTCTTGAATCTAAATCTTTTAGTTTTCTGGAAAAAAGAGGGTTATCAAAAGACACCAATTTACAAGATGCTATTTCTGATCTTCTTAGATCAAATGGTACACAGGAGTCGCCAGATACAAAAAATTTCCAAGCAGGGAAATATGGTCAACAACAGTCTTCTTATCAAAAATACATGCGTAAATGGATACGACGTGAAATAGCTGATAGTCATAGATTCCCCAAACATACTCCCGCAACATCTGAAAGGTTTAAAGTTATACTTGATTTATCAACTAATCGTAGAAATTTAGATGTAAGTAAAGATGTCCGTGAAAGATACAATTTAAAAAAACATACTATAATTCCATTATGTGGTGACAGTAAAAGTCCTACAATTACCACTTTGCCGGATGATTATATCCATTATTCTGAACCTCGTATACTTACGGTTAGAGAATATGCGCGTATACAGTCCTTTCCTGATTGGTACGAATTTCAAGGTAAATATACAACTGGTGGAAAAAGGAGAACGCAGGAGGTTCCACGATATACTCAAATAGGAAATGCTATTCCACCATTGTTTGCAGAACAAGCTGGTATTTCATTAATAAAATTACTAATACCAAATGAGCAGAGAGAATTTACATTTTAAAACAAATATCCAAATTAAAAACATCATTGGAAAAGATCTTATTAATGATGATAATATTGCGATTTTAGAATTAGTTAAGAACTCATTTGACGCTGATGCTAAAAAAGTTAAAGTCACATTTAAGAATTTGAAAGAAAATGATGATTTAAGTGTCGAACAATTTTCTAAAAATACTTCGAGAATTATTATTGAAGATGATGGAGTCGGTATGAATTTTACCGACATCCAGAATAAATGGTTAAATATAGCCTATTCTGAGAAAAAAGAAAATAATCATCAATACAATAGGATGATGGCGGGGGCAAAGGGAGTTGGTAGATTTTCTTGTGACCGCCTAGGGGAATATTTGAATCTCTATACTAAAACAGGTGCAGATAATGAATTTTTAAAATTAAGTATTGATTGGAAATTATTTGAGGTCAATGATATAAAAAAGGAAATTAATGAAATAATCTTAGATTATTCTTTTCTAAATAAAAGTGAATTTGATTTATTAGGATTTGATATCTCAAACCATGGAGTAGTTTTGGAAATTATTAAATTAAGGAGTAAATGGGTTTATTCTGAAACTGATAAAGATGGTAATACTTTTTGGGACACTGAAAAGTTTACCAATTTAAAAAAATATTTAGAAAAATTAATTAATCCAAATCAGGCATTCGAAAAAAATGATTTTGGCATTTTTATCAGTGCGCCAGAATTTGAATCTGAAAATAGTTTACTTGAGGGCCATAAAAAATTTTTAGGACAGGTTGAAAATACAATTTTTGAAAAATTAGATTTTCAAAGCACAAGTATCGAAAGTTCTATCATTGAGAATGGTAGTGTTATTTACACGGAATTAAAAGATAAAGGTGAAACGATTTTTTGGATCAAGGAATTAAATGAATATTACCCTCTAATAAAAAATGCAAGTATTACTTTGTATTATCTCAATCCTTATGCAAAAGCTTTTTTTACTAAACAAACTGGAATTAGATCGGTTGATTATGGATCAATATTTTTATTTATAAACGGTTTTAGAATACCACCATATGGTGAAGTCGGGAATGATTGGTTGGGAATAGATCAGAGAAAAGCTCAGGGTTTTGCAAGATTTATTGGTTTGAGAGAATTTGTTGGACGTATAGAAATCTTAGATGATAATAATGACTTTCAGATAGTTTCGAGTCGAGAAGGTATTGTTAAAAATGAAAATTATAAGGCGTTAACTTTAAGGGATGATAACAAAAGCTATTTTTTTAAAACGCTTCGTAGATTAGAAAGATATGTGGTTGAAGGTCTAGATTGGGATAGTATTCCAGAGGAATTAAAAAATAAGATAGCTGAAATAGAAAAAAAAATCATTTCAGGAGAAACAAAGGAAGAAGATTTATTATTTAGAGAAGAAGCTGATGTCAAACGAAATAGGGTTTATGAAAGTATACATAATATTATTGGTGCTCGTGCGGATACTGTCTTAGAATTATATATAAATGAGGAGCTTATTTTAGAAAAAATTCAAATAGAAAAAGAAAATTCTGAAAAAGAATTTGAAAGAATTTTAGATGATTTTGAGAAACATAAAATAGATATTGATTCTTTAAATCAAATACTTTTACGAAAAGCGGAACAAGACAAAGCACTAGAAAAAGAATTAAATTCTTTAAATCGCTTTACAATGAATGAAGCGACTTCTCATGGTATATTACAATTGCAATTATATAAAAACCGAAATAAAGAACAATCTAATATAATTTTACAGCTCAGAAAAGAGTTAGAAGACGCTCAGCTAAAACAAAGAGAGGCAGAAGAAAAATCAAAAAAGGCAGCTGATGAAGTAAACTCTGCAAAGGATGAGCTTGCTAAAGCGAATGCGGAAGTTGAAAAAGCCAAAAATGAACTCAATGAGACAAGATCTCAAAATCTTTTCCTAAAATCGGTAAAGTCACAAGATTTAGATGATATTGTAAATCTTATGCATTTAATTGGTATTTCAACCGGAACGATACAAAATTATGTTAAAGGAACTATTTATAGACTAGAAAATAATATTGAAATTTCAAATAAACAGTTGAAGGATGTTTTTTCTAATCTTAATTTTGAATTGAACAAGATTTATTCAATATCAAAATTTGCTACAAAGGCTAATTTTAAAATAGACTCTAAAGATTCGTATTTAGACTTAAAAGCTTTTATTGAAGAATATTTAATAAATATTTCCAAACCGTTTTTTGGATCCACTATTGATTTTATTGTTTATGACAATGATTTGAAAGATTTTGTGACAAAATTTAAGCCACTTGAAATTACCATAGTTTTAGATAATCTGATAAATAATTCAAAAAAGGCGATATCTGCAAAAAAATTAAATGAGTCAAATATTAATTTTAAAGGTAAGATCGAGGTCGATTTTGACAGCCCAAATACTGAAACATTATTATTAAGATTTAGAGATAATGGAATTGGAGTTTCAAAGGAGATTCAGAATAAGATATTTGAGTACGCATTTACGACCACTGAAGGTTCTGGTTTAGGATTGACACACATACAAGAAATATTAAAAAAAATGAATGCGAAAATTGAAATTAATAAAGAGTATTCTGACGGAGCGGAATTTATAATAACTTTTAAAAAAAATAATTAGAAAAAAAACAAATAATATGGATTTTACAATTTTAATGTATGAGGATGATCAGCAATATAAAGATTCATTTGAATATAATTTAGCACCAAAAGTAGAAACAAAAGGAAGAAATTTGGTAATACGCCACAGGCTAAATGGTGATAGTATTGAACAAGATTTAATGATGATAAGCCCCGATCTAATTATGATTGATCACGACTTAGGCGCAAGTACTGGTGATGAGTTAATTGAGATTTTAGATAGTACACCAGAAAATATTAAAGTGATGCTAATTTACTATTCGGGAGGGGAAACATTGGATGATTTGCAAGAAACTGTAAAAAAATATAAGTGTCATGTGCAATGTTTTACCAAGGAAGGTGATGAGTTAGAAAATGCAATACTTAGTATGATTAGATGATTTTTTATTAATAATAACAACTAAGTACTCTCTAATAAGTATTTAATGAATTGAGGCTTAGAATTTACTCTGATGATTTTCACAGAAAAAATATTAAATATGATTATGCCAATGCATAATCATATTTAATATTGTCCATCAAAGAAGTTATAAGATCAGCTTAATAAAAAGATATTTTGAATTTTTCTGCTTTCCTTCCGTATTTAATATTTTATTTAAATAAATTTATTTAAAGATTATAATCGTTATTAGTAAGTGTCAGAATATCTTCACCAATTTTCAATATAGCTTTTTTATTTTCCTCATATAATTTAATTTTAAATGTTCTATTTTCTAAATCTTCAGAAATTACATTTAATATTCTATTATAAACATTGTCCAAATTTTTTCTATTAATTTCGCATTCCCAAATAACTATAACATTCCAGCCTAATAGAATATTGTCTTGAACATTTTTATAATCCCTTTCAATATTCTTATCTATTTTATGTTTCCAGAACTCAGTATTTGTTTTTGGTATGTGAGCAATTTTACAAGCTTCGTGGCCATGCCAAAAACAACCATTAACAAATACAATCAATTTGTATTTAGGGAATACTATATCTGGTTTACCAGGAAGCTTTTTGTAATTGATACGATATCGCATACCTTTAGCAAACAAGAATTTTCTTAACAACAATTCAGGTCTAGTATTTGTAGACTTTATCTTACTCATTACGTTTGATCTTTTCTCCTTATTCCAAATGTCCATACTATAATGTAACTAATTATATACCAATTAATTTTTGAAGATTGAGTAAATACTGAATTATTTGGAATTTGAGATTGCTAGATTTTAATATTTTTAATTTTTGAAAAGAGTGGGAACTTATCTATTATCATGTGCACCTAGATTGGCACCTAAAAATAAAAAACCCTGTAAATTAATAATTTACAGGGTTTTAAGTGGAGTTGGAGGGATTCGAACCCTCGTCCAAACAAGCAATACATAAGCTTTCTACATGCTTATTCTGCTATTGGTTTTCGACGGGAAGCAGAGAGCAGACGCCCAACTTCCGGCTTATCTTCTAAGGTTTTCGTGCTTTAGCCGAAGCTTCTAAAGCCTTATTTCCGCATTCCTATATCCCAGGATCAAACGCCGCAGAACAGAGCATTTGTGGAATATCTTGCTTCCCTACTGAAATCTTCGGGAAAACGCTTGAATCTACTATACTTCGATATTAAGCTGCAAGAGCGAACTCTTCGTTGCCAGTTAAAATTCTGTAGCAAGGGATTATAGAGATCGCGCTACGGTTCTCTGCATGCTTACTTACCCATTCGTCTTGCTGTCGAAACCAGTCAACCCCATGAATAAAGTGAATGCAAAGATAGTATTTTTTGTTTATATTTCGTTAATATAGATGGTTTTTAATGGAAATCAGAGTTTAAAAAATTTACTTGAAGGAGGTGAGAATTGAATATTAAGTTATTGTGGATAAAAATATTATTGTCTGCTAAGGTCCTTTATTACGGCGGTTTTTCGAAGATCCGGGGCAGAGTGGTGATGGTTTATTGTAATATATTTTGTGTTCTCATAAAAAATGTCTATTTTTGCAATCCAAAATGAGATGTAAAATATGTTAATAATTCCAGTAAAAGATGGTGAATCCATCGACAGAGCTTTAAAAAAATACAAGAGAAAATTTGATAAAACAGGTACAGTTCGTCAATTAAGAGCTAGACAACAGTTTATTAAGCCTTCTGTAACTTTGAGACAAGCTAGACTAAAAGCTGCTTACAAACAAAGAACACTTAGCAAAGAAGAGCAGGCTTAAGATTTTTTCTTAACCATATATTAATTCATTTCTTAAATTCTTATATTTGAGAAATGAATTTTTATTTTTATACTCCATGATGCTGGAAAAGTTTTTAGAATACCTGGAATTCGAAAAAAGGTACTCTCCTCATACTGTCACAAGCTACAAAAAAGACCTTGAAGACTTTTCCCATTTCTTTCTCCGAACAGAATCTTCCGACAATTTAGCCAAAGCAGACAAGAAAATTATCAGGAATTTCATTGTCGAATTGAGTGAACATAATATTTCCAAGAGAAGCATTAATAGAAAGCTGTCTTCTCTCCGTAGTTTTTATCTTTTTCTTTTAAAAATTGGTGAAATTAAAGTTTCTCCCACTGAAGGGATTTCTTCCCTGAAGTTTTATGCTGAAAAACAGATTCCTATGTCTAAAGAGGAAATGGCAGATCTGAATGATAGGGTTTTTGAACAGGTACATGATGTGCTTGAAAAATGCATTATGGAAGTTCTTTATCAGACTGGCATGCGTAAAGCTGAACTTTGTGGCCTGATATTTGAAAATGTTGACTTATACGGAAAAGAATTAAAAATAATAGGAAAAGGGAATAAAGAAAGGGTAGTTCCCATATCCAGTGAACTGGCTGAACTTCTTACAAGTTATCTTGAAATAAGAAATCCGCAGACAGAATATAAATCATATTTTTTTGTCAATAAGAAAGGGAAAAAACTCAACGAAAAATTTGTTTATGTGGTAGTTAATAAGTACCTTAGTCTTATAACAACAAAAGAAAAAAAAAGTCCTCACATCCTTCGGCATAGCTTTGCTACACACGTTTTGGATAATGGGGCGGAGATCTCCAAAGTGAAAAAAATATTAGGGCATTCCAGTCTTGCCAGTACTCAGGTCTACACGAATGCTAATATTGAACAATTGAAAAAAGTGTTTAATCAGGCTCACCCTCGAGCATCAAAAAAAGAAGAATTATGAAGATTTCAGTACAATCAATTGGTTTAACTCCACACGAACCACTAGAATCACACATCGACAAAAAAGTAAGCAAATTAGATACCTTCTACGACAAGATTCAGGAGTGTAAGGTATTTTTGAAAGTTGAAAATAATTCGGATAAAGCGAATAAAACAGCCGAGATTATTTTAGCGGTTCCGGGAGACGATATCGTAGTAAAGAAGACTACTACAAGTTTTGAAGAAAGTCTGGACCTTTGCGTTGATACTGCTAAAAAGCTATTAATCAAGAAAAAAGAAATGGCATAGGAAAAAAAGTTAAAAAAAGTTTATAAAAAATTTGAGAATTCAAAAAATCCGTTCTATATTTGCACTCGCAAAAAAGGAACAGCGATCTTTTGAATTCTTTTTTATATTGCCTCCATAGCTCAGTTGGCCAGAGCACGTGATTTGTAATCTCGGGGTCGTGGGTTCGAATCCCTCTGGAGGCTCATAAAATATAAAACTTTGGGGAGATTCCAGAGTGGCTAAATGGGACTGACTGTAACTCAGTTGCTTCGGCTTCGTAGGTTCGAATCCTGCTCTCCCCACTTTATATTTTTATAAAATAAACTTGCAGGATTAAAGAAGTTTTCTTAGTTTTGCACAGCGTTTACCAATAATTTTGGAAACAAAATTGCGGAAGTAGCTCAGTTGGTAGAGCGTCAGCCTTCCAAGCTGAATGTCGCGGGTTCGACCCCCGTCTTCCGCTCAAAAAATCACTCTTATGGTGTGATTTTTTTTAACACTGAAATGTGTAGAGTAGAGTTTCTCAATCGCTTTCAGTCCTTATTAAAATGCCTCCATAGCTCAGTTGGCCAGAGCACGTGATTTGTAATCTCGGGGTCGTGGGTTCGAATCCCTCTGGAGGCTCATTTTAATATAAACATGAGGGGAGATTCCAGAGTGGCTAAATGGGACTGACTGTAACTCAGTTGCTTCGGCTTCGTAGGTTCGAATCCTGCTCTCCCCACATTTTATATTATAAAAAAAACTTGCAGGATTAAATAAGTTTTCTTAGTTTTGCACAGCGTTACCAATAGTTTTGGAAACAAAATTGCGGAAGTAGCTCAGTTGGTAGAGCGTCAGCCTTCCAAGCTGAATGTCGCGGGTTCGACCCCCGTCTTCCGCTCAACGAAAAATCACGCTACTTAGTGTGATTTTTTTAGTTGATGCCGACTTAGCTCAGCGGTAGAGTGCTTCCTTGGTAAGGAAGAGGTCACGGGTTCAAGTCCCGTAGTTGGCTCTCCATTTTCCCGAATTTGTTCGGGATTTTTTTTACCCGTCAGGAAAAAAAATGGCAGTCTACAGATGCTTATCGTTAAACATCTGATTGGAAAAATTCTAGAAATCATTTCCCATCCTTCATAAGCTTTCTATTGATAAACCGAAATGCAGGCATCATTGAAACTTTTGCTTCACCTTTAGAATCACAATCATAAATTTTCTTTAAATTCGTGTAAAATAAATTTTGATGAATATTCTTTTATTGGAAGATGATCTCATTCTGTCTGCGGAGCTTTGCAGATTTTTAGAATCAAATAATTTTAACTGTGATAAGATCTACGACGGGGAGACTTTTCTCCGCCAGATAAAAAATAATACCTATGATCTGTATCTGCTGGATATCAATGTTCCTAAAATAAACGGACTTGATGTTTGCCAGACAATCCGTTCTTTTGATAAAAATACCCCAATCATTATCATTTCTGCTTATGGAGATATCTCTGATAAAAAAGATGCTTTTACAAGGCTTGCTGATGATTATCTGGTAAAACCTTTTCAGTTTGAAGAGCTTCTTTTAAGAATCAATTCATTGTTGAGAAGAAAAGCTCCTTCTGATAATGCAGATCAGGATATTCTAAGAATTGATGACCTTATTATTAACAAGACAGAACAGAAGGTGTATCGTGGAGGAAATGAAATAACCCTTACGCTAAAAGAATTCCAGCTGCTGGTTTATCTTGCCGAGGCGCAGGGAAGAACAGTTTCCAAGCAGCAGATCACAGAACATGTCTGGGAACATAATTTCAATACGAATACCAATACGGTGGAAGTTTATATCAACTTTCTGAGGAAAAAGATTGATAAAGATTTTAAAATAAAACTGATCCACACCCGTTCAGGTTTCGGATACTACCTAAGTCCATTATAAATGTCTTTAAAAAGAAAGATAGCTTTAACGATCAGTATCGCCTTTTCATTACTTTTTGGAATGGTGATGGCGGTCATTTATTTATCTTTTAATGATTTCAGGAGAGATGAATTTAAAGAACGGTTCCGACAGAGACTTGAATTTACTTCCCATTTTATCTCAAAATCCAAAGACTTTGAAGAAGAAGCTCCCGTTTTTTTTAATGAGAATTCTGATAATATTCTTTTGAATGAAAAAATCTTAATTTTCAACGAGAAAAAAGAGTTAATCTACAGTACAATCAAAGATCGGAATGTTACCTGGGACAGCGCCATGCTGAAAGAGCTGGATAAAAAGAAAATCATTTATACCGAAAAAACAGTTCCGGAAATTTATGCAGCACTCAGGAATATTAATGGTGAAAACTATTATATCCTTACCAGCGCCTTTGATACTAACGGAAAATCCAAGCTGGGATACCTGAAATATCTTTTGATTACAGCTTATGTGATGAGTACCATGCTTATTGGGTTTTTCAGCTATTACTTTGTTGAGAAGTTTCTTCGTCCGCTGGAAGACCTTAACAAAGAAATTTCCGAGGTTACCGCTCATAAACTGACCACACAGATTCCTGTTGAGCAATCTAATGATGAAGTCAGCGTTCTAGCAAAATCTTTTAATACAATGATTGCAAGACTGGATGATGTATTTCAGTCACAAAAGGATTTTACGGCAAGTGCTTCGCATGAGATCCGGACTCCTATTACAAGAATGGCATTTCAGCTGGAGAATCTTATTAAATTCGAAGAACACTCACCGGAAACATTATCTTCTTTAAAACAAATTCAACGGGATATCTATCAGTTGTCAGATCTTACCAATTCGCTTTTGCTGCTGACAAAGTTTGATAAAGAAAATATTCAGAGCATTTATGAAGAAGTAAGAATTGATGAAGTAATTTTTGAAGCTTTTGAGGCTGTAGAAAAAAGTTATCCACAGCTTAAACTGGATTTCCTGATTAATGAAGACAGCTCCGAAAATGCGTTTCTGACGATAAAAGGAATCCAGTCACTCCTGGTGATTGTCTTTATCAATTTGTTCAAAAATGCTGCCGTTTATTCTGATAATACAGAAGTAAAAGTTTTGATTACCGAAACAAATGATAATCTTTCCATTGAAGTTATTTCCCATGGCAATACCATCCCTGAAGAAGAGCAGAGTAAACTGTTTGAAGCTTTCACAAGAGGAAACAATTCTCAGAATATTGCAGGATCAGGTTTAGGACTCAGAATTGTCAAAAGAATCCTGGAATATCATGATGCAGATATCATCTACTCTTCACCTGAAGAATACATAAACAGGTTTACACTATATTTTAAAAAATAAATTAAAGCAGCTGATCTGGAAAACAGTTGCTTTTTTTGTTAAACTCCCGATTAAATTTTTAATAAAAATATCAACGTTCCGGGAAAAAGATTTCTTTTTTTATTGATGAAGCTTTCATGAAACAGCCTGTTTAAGGCTATTTTAATTTTTTTTAAGCGTCATTTAAGTTTCTTTTAATCGCATCAAAGCAATTTTGTATTTTAAAAAGAAAAATAATGAACAGAATTGCAGTGCTGTGCCTCGCCGTTTCCTCGTTCATGGCGGCACAACAGCAGATGTCTCTTTTGGAATGTGAAGAAGCCTTTCAGAAGAACAACCTCCAGCTGCTCGCCGAACAATATAACATCAATATGGCTGATGCGGATATTCTGCAGGCTAAAATCTGGGAATTACCTCAGTTAAGCGGGCAGTTCAATGCCTATAATCCTCAGGATAAAAAGTTTTTTGATGTCGGACACTCAAAAGGAGCAGGAATTACACAATTGATTTATATGGGTGGTAAAAAGAAAAATGAAATCGCTTTTGCCAAATCCAATAAAGAACTGGCGCAGCTTCAGTTTTCCCAATTACTTGCCGACCTGAGAGCCCAACTCCGTTCTGCTTATTTTAATCTTTACTACGAAAAGCTAAAACTTGAAAATACCAACAGGCAGCTGGGATATATGAATGATCTTTTGAATGCATATCGTATACAGTCAGCAAAGGGAAACGTTTCTCTCAAAGATGCTGTAAGACTACAAAGTATTGTAATCCAGCTGAATCATGACAAACTTGAGATTAATAAAAATATTCTGGATTTCGAACAGAATTTAAAAGTCTTAACAGGTGTTTCAGAGGATATAGAACCAACAATGTCTGAGGCAGAAGCCAAAGAAGCTTTGTCAGCACAACCTTTTGGCGATGAAGAAGAACTTAAAAGTAAAGCTCTTGAGAATAATGCTGATTACCGGTACAATCTTAAACTCATTGATAACAGTAAGCTCTATGCGCAGTGGCAGAAATCTTTGAATGTACCGGACGTCACAGTAGGTGCTGCATGGGATCAGGCAGGAGGAACCTTTAATAATGAAGCAAATCTGACATTAGGAATTCCTTTACCTTTATGGAAAGCCAATCAGGGGAATGTGGAAAAAGCTAACTATGCTATTCAGCAGAATCAGAAAAATGCTGATTTTCAAAAACTGACCCTTGAAACCAAAGTGCAGTCTGCTTATAAAACCTGGAAAGCTCAGTATGACCAGCTACAGGATGTTAAAACCACAGATCTTCAGAATATGGAGCTTGTCTACACCGGAATGCTGAACAATTTCAGAAAAGGAAATGTGAATCTGATTGAGTTCACAGATTTTATGGACAGTTACAGGGAAACAGCCCTTCAGATCTATGATATGAAAAATGAGATCATGCAATCTGCAGAACAGCTTAATCAACTAGTACAAACGAAAATCTTCTATTAAAATCATGAAAACATATATTATCCCCGTATTGATGGTCCTTTCGTTAGCGGCCTGTTCAAAAAAAGAGGAAGAAAAAACCAACCAGGCCAAAAAAGGATTTGAATTAAGCAATACCATGTTGAATTCCATTTCCTTAGCCAAAGTTGAAAAAAAGAATATAGAAGATGAATACAGCTTTTACGGCAAAATCTCTGCAGACAAAAACAGCTATATAGATGTATACCCATTGGTAGGAGGAAACGTAATGAGTGTCAATGTGGAACTGGGAGATTATGTGAAAAAAGGGCAGGTTTTGGCTACTATCAGAAGTACTGAGCTTGCAGAAATCCAGAAAGATGTCAGTGATGCCAAAACCGATCTGGTAGTGGCAAAAAATAACCTTCGTGTTGCCAAAGAACTCTACGAAGGAAAGCTGAATACCGAAAGAGATGTTCTGGAAGCCAAAAGCCAATTACAAAAAGCCGAAGACCAATTGCAGAGAGCAACAGCGGTAAGTACTGTTTATAATGTGAAAACCGGAAACATATACAGTGTGGTGGCACCGATAAGCGGATACATTGTTCAGAAAAGTATCAATAAAGATATGCAGCTGAGAAGTGATAGGAGCGATAACATTTTTGATGTTGCCAATACCACCAATGTATGGGCCATTATGAATGTCAATGAATCTGATATCGATAAGATCAGCCTTGGAATGAAAGCTCAGGTTTCTACACTTTCTTATCCGGATAAAGTTTTTGATGGTAAAATTGATAAAATATTCAAGATTATTGATCCGCAGACCAATGCTATGCAGGCAAGGGTGGTCCTGGATAACGCCAACGGACTTCTGATTCCGGACAGTAAGGCAACGATAAAAGTTTCCAGTCTGGAAAGTAATACAACCTTAACGGTGCCTTCCAAAGCCGTCATCTTTGATGATAATAAAAGCTTTGTAGTGATTTTTAAATCCAGAACGGATGTAAAGATCAGAGAAATTAAAGTGCTAAAGCAGGTAGGTGATATCACTTATGTTGCCGACGGACTGAAAGAAGGAGAAGAAGTAATTACCAACAACCAGCTGCTGATCTACCGCTCACTGAACAGCTAATCTTATGAAACCCTTAAGAATGCTACATTTTTCTTTAACGGCTTTTTTAGGTCATCAATTTATCTGTCATGAATAAATTCATTAAAAATATAATTGCTTTTTCATTAAAAAATAAAGCATTTACCTTTATCTGGGTTGCAATTTTAGCCATCTCCGGATTTATAAGTTTCAAAAATATGCCTATTGAAGCTTTCCCGGATGTTACCAATACCCAGATCGTAATCATTACCCAATGGAATGGACGTAGTGCGGAAGAAGTAGAACGTTTTGTCACCACACCCATCGAATTGGCGATGAGCCCGGTTCAGAAGAAAACAAGTGTGAGAAGTACCACTATGTTTGGACTTTCTATTGTTAAAATTCTGTTTGACGACGGGGTGGATGATACTTTTGCCAGAAATCAGGTCAATAACCAGTTAAGAACCATTAGCCTTCCTGACGAGGTAGATCCCGAAGTACAGCCACCCTACGGGCCAACCGGGGAGATTTTCCGATATACATTGGAAAGTAAAACAAAAGATTCCCGGGCATTGCTTACTTTACAAAATTGGGTGATAGACCGTGCTTTAAGAGGGGTACCTGGTGTTGCCGATATCAATGTCTTCGGAGGGCAGGATAAAGTTTTTGAGCTGAGCATTGATCCCAGAGCACTGGATAAATATAATCTGACTCCGCTTCAGGTATATGATGCCGTTACCAAGAGCAATCTGAATGTTGGCGGTGATGTTATTGAAAAAAACGGGCAGGCTTATGTGGTAAGGGGGATTGGTTTGGTAAAATCAGTTGCGGATATTGGTAATATTACCATCCAGAATGACAGCGGAAACCCTGTGCTGGTAAAAAATGTAGCAGATGTTCATGAAAGCTCAATGCCAAGGGTAGGGCAGGCCGCGTTGAATCATCATGACGATACGGTGGAAGGAATTGTTGTGATGAGAAAAGGAGAGAATCCGAGAGAAGTTCTGGTAGGAGTAAAAGCTAAAATCAAAGAGCTTAACGAAAAAATTCTTCCCAAAGATGTCAAAATGGTCACTTTCTACGATAGGGACAACCTGATGGATTTTACCACTCATACCGTAATGCATAACCTTATTGAAGGAATTGTACTGGTAACGGTAATTGTTCTGATCTTTATGGCCGACTGGAGAACAACGCTGATTGTTTCCATCATCATTCCATTATCTCTGTTGTTTGCATTTTTATGCTTAAAACTGGCTGGAATGAGTGCCAATCTCCTCTCTTTAGGAGCGGTAGACTTCGGGATTATTATAGACGGAGCCGTCGTCATGGTGGAAGGACTCTTTGTGATGCTCGATCATAAAGCGCACCGGTATGGAACAGAGAAATTCAATAAACTAGCGAAAGGGGGCTGGATCAAGCAGACCGGTACCGGATTGGGAAAAGCCATTTTCTTTTCAAAATTAATCATCATTACTTCTCTGATTCCTATTTTTTCATTCCAGAAAGTAGAAGGGAAAATGTTCTCTCCGCTGGCCTTCACACTTGGGTTTGCATTAATGGGAGCACTGATATTTACTTTAACCCTGGTCCCTGTTCTTTCCCATATCCTTTTGAATAAAAATGTGAAGGAAAAAAATAACCCTTTTGTTAACTTCTGGGACAGAATCGTTTTAAAAGGCTTTAATTTCACATTTAAGCATAAAAAAACCAGTATGATCGTAGCGGTCTCCTTCCTGGCAGTTACTCTGTTTTCCGGAAAATTCCTTGGAACAGAATTTTTGCCGCAGTTGAATGAAGGTTCATTGTGGATTACTGCAGAAATGCCGATGAGCTCCTCACTGAAAGAATCTCTGAAAACCGCAGACCTTCTAAAGAAAGACATTATGAGCTTCTCTGAGGTAACCGATGTGCTTGCGCAGACCGGAAGAAGTAATGATGGGACGGATCCCAACGGATTCGGATTTGTACAGTTTGCAGTAAACCTCAAGCCAAGAGAAGAATGGAAACGTAAAATTACTTATGATGAACTGATTAATGAAATTGACAAAAAGCTCAGAAGCTACCAGGGAATTACTTTCAACTATTCGCAGCCTATTTCAGATAATGTGGCAGAAGCCGTAGCAGGCTTTAAAGCAGAAAACGGGATTAAAATCTACGGTGATAATCTGGAAACACTGGATAAGCTTGCTCATGAAGTTTTATTGAAAATCAAAGATGTGGACGGGGTAAAAGATCCCGGAATAATTAAAAATATCGGCCAGCCGGAAGTAAGTGTTGTTTTGGACAGAGATAAAATGGCAGCTTATGGAGTAATGCCGGCAGATGCGCAGGCTGTGCTGGAAATGGCTTTTGGGGGTAAAACTGCTTCGGAAATGTTTGATGGTGAAAGAAAATTCCCGATCCGTCTCCGGTATTCGCAGGAATACAGAACCGATGAAAACGACATTGCTTCTTTGATGGTTCCTACTCAGGATGGAGCCAAGATTCCTTTAAAGGAAATAAGTACGATTGTTAAAGATAACGGAGCTGCATTTATTTACAGAGATAATATCAAACGTTATATCGGGGTTAAGTTCTCAATCCGTGACAGGGACCTGGGAAGTACGATTGCGGATGCTCAGAAAAAAGTAGCAACCATTGAACTGCCGGATGGTTATTCCGTAGGATGGACCGGACAGTTTGAAAATCAGCAACGTGCCTCTCACAGACTTGCGCAGGTGGTGCCGGTGAGTATTCTCATGATCTTCTTTCTGCTGTTTATCCTGTTTGGAAATATTAGGGACTCGCTTCTTGTATTAGCTAACGTACCTTTTGCCTTAATCGGAGGAATTATCGCCTTGCATGTTACCGGAATCAATTTTGGAATCTCTGCCGGAGTAGGGATGATTGCCCTTCTGGGAATTTGTATCCAGAACGGAGTAATCCTTATCACAGAATTCCACCAGAATGTTAAAAACGGCCTTGATATAGATACTGCTATTTTAAATGGAGTGAAATCAAGAACAAGACCGGTGATTATGACTGCCCTTATGGCATCTATCGGGCTTATGCCCGCGGCGTTGTCTACAGGAATCGGTTCAGAATCCCAGAAACCTCTCGCCATTGTTATTATTGGAGGATTGATTACAGCAACCATGCTTACCCTGCTTATTTTCCCGATTATTTTCTGGATTTTCAACAGAACCAAAAAACTAAGCCAAATCTGATCTTATCTTTCATTTATATTAATTGAGCCTGGAATATTCTGTATTTCAGGCTTTTTAGTAAAAGGTTTCAGAAAGTTTTTTTCAATCCGGAAAAATGTGTAAATTTGCAGTCTCAATACGTTAAAATATAAGGTTTGTCCTTCACTGGATGAGAATATTGAAAGTTTTTTTAATAAAAAGTTTTTGGTATTTAAAAATTCATTATATTTGCACACCGAAAATTTGAAAAACAATAAATAAATAATTTTAAATCATGGCAAAGGAAACGTTTAATCGTAACAAACCACACTTGAACATTGGTACTATTGGTCACGTTGACCATGGTAAAACTACACTTACTGCAGCTATCAGTAGTGTATTAGCTAACAAAGGTCTTGCTGAGAAAAAAGACTTCTCTGCTATTGACTCTGCTCCAGAAGAAAAAGAAAGAGGTATCACTATTAATACAGCTCACATCGAGTACGAAACTGAAAACAGACACTATGCACACGTTGACTGTCCAGGTCACGCTGACTACGTTAAGAACATGGTAACTGGTGCTGCTCAGATGGATGGAGCAATCTTAGTATGTGCTGCAACTGATGGACCAATGCCTCAAACTAGAGAGCACATCCTACTTTGCCGTCAGGTAAACGTACCAAGAATCGTTGTTTTCATGAACAAAGTTGACATGGTGGATGATGCTGAGCTTTTAGAGCTTGTTGAACTTGAACTTAGAGATTTATTATCTACTTACGAATATGATGGAGATAACTCTCCAGTAATCCAGGGATCTGCTCTTGGTGCTCTTAACGGAGACGAGAAGTGGGTTAAAACTGTAGAAGAATTAATGGATGCTGTTGATACTTGGATCGAGCAACCAGTAAGAGATCAGGATAAGCCATTCTTGATGCCAATCGAAGACGTATTCTCTATTACAGGTAGAGGTACTGTAGCAACTGGTAGAATCGAGTCTGGTGTTATCAACACTGGTGATCCAGTTGATATCGTTGGTATGGGTGATGAAAAATTAACTTCTACAATTACAGGGGTTGAGATGTTCAGAAAAATCCTAGACAGAGGTGAAGCTGGTGATAACGTAGGTCTATTGTTGAGAGGTATTGAAAAAACTGACATCAAGAGAGGTATGGTTATCGCTAAGAAAGATTCTGTTAAACCACACAAAAAATTCAAAGCTGAGGTTTATATCCTTTCTAAAGAAGAAGGTGGACGTCACACTCCATTCCACAACAAATACCGTCCTCAGTTCTACGTAAGAACTACTGACGTTACAGGTGAAATCTTCTTACCAGAAGGTGTAGAAATGGTAATGCCTGGTGATAACTTAACAATCACTGTAGAATTGTTACAACCAATCGCTCTTAACGAGGGTCTTAGATTCGCGATCAGAGAAGGAGGTAGAACAGTTGGTGCTGGTCAGGTTACTGAAATCTTAGATTAATATCTTAAAATATAAAAGCTTCCGTAAGGAATCTCTTTACGGAGCTTTTTAACTACGGGCATCGTCCAATGGTAGGATACCGGTCTCCAAAACCGTTGATCAGGGTTCGAATCCTTGTGCCCGTGCAAATATAAATTATGAGTTCATTTGTCGATTTTTTAAAAGGTTCTTATAACGAATTCAGACATAAAGTTGAATGGCCAAAATGGGCTGACCTTCAGTCTTCTACAATTGTAGTGACTATTGCGACAGTGATTCTGGCTTTATTTACCTTTGGAGTTGATGAATTGTTTTCAAAAGCAATCAGCAACATAATAGGAATGTTAATCAACTTGTTTAATTAACAAAAAAGTATTTTCCCATAATGAGCGAATTGAAATGGTATGTGCTGAAAGCTATCAGCGGACAGGAAAATAAAGTGAAAAACTATATTGAGACAGAAATCAAACGTCTAGGGTTTGAGCAGTACGTTACTCAAGTGGTTATTCCTATGGAAAAGGTAATCCAGATTAGAAACGGTAAAAAAGTTCCTAAAGAAAGACCTTACTATCCTGGCTACTTAATGATCGAAGCTGATCTGATGGGAGAAATTCCTCACGTTATCAAGAATATTCCTGGAGTTATTTCTTTCTTAAGCTTAACAAAAGGAGGGGATCCTGTTCCAATGAGAAAATCAGAGGTTAACAGAATGCTTGGAAGAATGGATGAACTTTCTGAATTTGCAAGTGATGTTGAGATTCCTTATGTAGTAGGTGAAAACGTTAAAGTAATCGATGGACCTTTCAACGGTTTCAATGGTACAGTTGAGAAAATTCTTGAAGACAAAAAGAAAATTGAAGTTTCTGTATTGATCTTCGGTAGAAAAACTCCAATGGAACTAAGCTACATGCAAGTAGAAAAAGTTTAATATTATTTTATAAAATATAAGAAGACTGCTTAATAGCAGTCTTTTTTTATTTATAGAATTCTGGTATTTTACAGAGTTAAGTTCAGATAAAGACATTGTGAAGATGTATCCTTAAAGAAATTCAATGATGCTTTCTAAACTCTATAACATTAAGGTTGATTTTAAAATTCTAATATTCTATTAACTTATAATATATAGATATTTAATTTTCATAATTTTTCCCTGTCATTAGAGTTTTTTTAAGTTTACTTAAAATTATTTTGCTGTTGTTTAAAATTAATAACTCTGTTAAATGCTTATGGAGAATAGTTTACTTTAACATTTATATCACCATTTTGTGATTGTTTTTATTTTTTTGTAGAGATCACTTTCAAATCGGTTAATTCAATTTTGGATGGCATGTTTCTTGCAGCCAAGGTGTTAACTAATCCATTAATTTTATATTTTTAATTTCATACACTGCTTGCAGTTGTAGAATAATTTTCTGTTTTAAGTAGAAAATAAAAAAAATATAAAAAAATGGTTGGTTAAAAACACAAGTCTTATATAAACACATACCCAATGACAAAAATTATTTCGATGATCACTCTGGTGAGTACATCTGTGCTCGCGAACGCACAGGTTGGTATCAATACTGCGACACCTGAAAAGGAGCTTACAGTAAATGGTACGATGAAGACATCAGGAATTGTTTTCAAGCAGCCAATGGAAAAACTGAAAGCGGATGAGAATTACACTTTCATTATCAAATCGCCGGCTCCGGAGAACAAAATTACTGCTTATAATGACTCTTTTGTACCTAATTCACCGGCTCCCATTAACCTTATTCAGTTCAAGATTACGTGTGATCCTGCAGATAAAGATTGGGTGAATCAGTTTGATACAAAAATCAATTCTAAAAAATTTCTGGTAGTCATTTCTTCTTTTGGCTTTACACAACCTACAAGAACATTTTCCGCCAACTGGCTAACTCCTGTACCTCAGATTTTTGCCTATTCGTCGGGAGGAACATGGAAGCTGAAGGCTGATTATCAAGGATTCTCTCCGGATTCATCACTTCCTACCGGGGTTTGGACACTCAACCTGTTGGTATTTGACAGATCATATGCCAAGGATTTCAATTCTACACAAAACCTTAACTCTTCAGGAACGGGGGCTGCAGCAGCTCCATTAATTCAATAAAACATAAATTATTATATGAAAAAAATTATTGCGATACTCTTTACGGGTTTTGCTGCATTAAGTATGCATGCCCAAGTAGGAATCAATACAAATACGCCGAAAGGAACTCTTGATGTGGAAGGAGAAACATTGGTAGAGTCCTATTTGATAGATACGGAAAATACGAAGGCAGGAGGAAACTATCTTCTTCTTACCCGTTCAAAAGACAGCTCACCGGTAGGTAAAGTTAAGCTGCTGGATATAACGCTTCGTAATGTAGCGCCTGTAAATATGTATAATATTGTATTGAAAAATGTGAGACAGGATGAAGTTGTAAATCTCAATACAGGATTAGATGCGAGCAAATATGTTGTGGCTATTACAGGTGCTGTTTTTACAGAAGCGGTTTCAGCGGCAAATATGACAACAAATCCAAAATCGTACGGATCTTACTCTACAGAAATTACTCAGGTAATCAGTGGCGGTAAAAGTTACCATGCTATTAATTTAGCTTTTAAAGGGGCCGGAACTGTTTCATCTCAAAACGGTACATGGACGTTTACTTTAAATGTCTTTGAAAAATCATTAGTTAAAGACTGGGGAACTTTCAACGGTTCTGTTTCAGCATCAGCTTCGCCTGGCTATTCAGGAGTTTCAACCAACACACCTCTAGGACTTCAATAAAAAGCTATGAAAAGAAAAATTTATATCACAATAATCATGTGTCTGGGATTGTTTATAAATGCCCAGCAGGGAAAAGTAGGGATCAACACAGCAAATCCTACGGAAACACTTGATGTTAATGGTAAAACATATACCAATTCTTTATATCTGAGAAATCCGGGAGAGCCTACCATGTCGGGAGGTAGCTTTCTGGCAACTTCAGAAAATGCTTTGCAGCTATATGACCCAAATTTGGAAAGCAGCGGATTGTTTAATTACCTTAAACTTACCCTTACCGGAGTGCCAGGTACAGGAATTGAAGATTATGACACAAAGATAGACGCTAACAATTTCCTTGTTGTACTCCATAACTATTCATTCAAACTGAATGATGGTACGACCAGTGTAATGCTTGACTACGGAGATAACGGTATTAATGATAACAAACAGGGATCTCCTAATGTTGTTGCATTCAAAAGTAACGGGACATGGCATATCAGAGCAAAATTTACAGACAGCAGAATTATTGCTATGAATGCATCCACACCGTCAAGAACGTATAATAACTTTACCGTTGATCTGTATCTGATGGCATACAAAAGATTAATTGAAAAACAAAACATCAGTGATGTTAATGCCGATCTGGGAGGAAATGATGGCTCTACCCAGACGATTAATAAACCATCGGGTTTTTAACAGATTTTCCCGTAAGAATATATGAGACGGCTATTTAATTTTAAATAGCCGTTTTATTTTTATTACCCAGAATACTTAAGAATTTATTTCCGTGGGATAACAACTATTTTATAAAACTTTTTAAAAATCAGTAATTTCCATTTGCTATTTCAAAAATATTTTATACTTTTGCAGTCCAAAAAGTAGGTTTGTCATAGGTGAGTACGATAACCTACTGAATAATAAATGCTTCCAAACTCATTAATTATTCAAATTTAAAAAACAAACAATGGCTAAGAAAGTCTTTAAAATGGTAAAGCTTCAGGTGAAAGGTGGCGCAGCTAACCCTTCTCCACCAGTAGGTCCAGCATTGGGTTCTGCAGGTGTGAACATCATGGAGTTTTGTAAGCAATTTAACGGAAGAACCCAAGATAAGCCAGGGCAAGTTTTACCTGTAGTAATTACAGTATACGAAGACAAATCTTTTGAATTCGTTATTAAAACTCCACCTGCAGCAATCCAGCTAATGGATGCAGCTAAGATCAAGGGAGGTTCTGGTGAACCAAACAGAAACAAAGTAGGTTCTGTAACTTGGGAACAAGTAAAGAAAATCGCTGAAGATAAAATGGCGGATCTTAACTGTTTCACAATTGACTCTGCTCTTTCTATGGTTGCAGGTACTGCCAGATCTATGGGATTAAGAGTAACAGGAACTAAACCAACTAACGCTTAAAACTTAAAGAAATGGCAAAATTAACTAAAAAGCAAAAGGAAGCTTTAAGCAAAGTAGAAAAAGGAAGAATCTATAACCTTGAAGAAGGTTCAGCTCTTGTAAAAGAAGTGAACACTACAAAGTTTGATGCTTCAGTAGATATCGCTGTAAGATTAGGTGTAGACCCTAGAAAAGCAAACCAAATGGTAAGAGGTGTTGTATCTCTTCCTCACGGAACTGGTAAAGATGTTAAAGTTTTGGCTTTAGTAACTCCAGATAAAGAAGCAGAAGCTAAAGCTGCTGGTGCTGACTATGTAGGTCTTGACGAATATTTACAAAAGATCAAAGAAGGTTGGACAGACGTTGACGTTATCGTTACGATGCCAGCTGTAATGGGTAAATTAGGTCCATTAGGTAGAGTATTAGGTCCAAGAGGTTTAATGCCAAACCCTAAGTCAGGAACTGTAACCATGGAAATTGGTAAAGCAGTAACTGAAGTAAAAGCAGGTAAAATTGATTTCAAAGTAGACAAGTATGGTATCATCCATGCTGGTATTGGTAAAGTATCTTTCGATGCTGCTAAGATCAAAGAAAATGCTCAGGAATTAATCCAGACATTGATCAAAATGAAGCCAACTGCTGCTAAAGGAACTTATGTGAAGTCTATTTATTTGTCTTCTACAATGAGCCCGGGTATTGCAATTGATACTAAATCTGTTAACTAATATTTAATCCTAAAACAATGACAAAAGACCAAAAAGTTGTAGCAATACAAGAGATCAAAGATTTGCTTCAGGATGCAAAAGTAGTATACGTAGCAGATTTAGAAGGTTTGAACGCTGGTAAATCTTCAGATTTCAGAAGACAGGCTTTCAAGCAAAATATCAAAGTGAAAGTTGTTAAAAATACACTTTTACAAAAAGCAATGGAGCAAATTGATGGAGTAGATTACTCTGAAATGTTCCCATCTTTCAAAGGAAACTCAGCGTTGATGATTTCTGAAACAGCTAATGCTCCTGCGAAATTAATCCAAGGATTCAGAAAGAAAGAAGAAAAGCCGGCTTTGAAGTCTGCTTTCGTTCAGGAAACTTTCTATATTGGTGACAATAACCTGGATATGTTGGCTAACATCAAGTCTAGAGAAGAAATGATCGGTGAAATCATCGGATTACTTCAGTCTCCAATCCAGAGAGTTGTTTCTGCTCTTCAAAACAAACCTGAAACTGTAGAAGCTAAAGCTGAAGAAGCTGCTCCTGCTGTTGAAGAAACTCCTGCTGCTGAAGCTCCAGAAGCTGCTGCAGATAGCACTGAAGAAACAAGTGCTGAATAATTACACTCAAAAAATTAAATAAATAATCAACAAAAACATTACAACAATGTCAGATTTAAAAAATTTAGCTGAAACGCTAGTAAACCTAACTGTAAAAGACGTAAACGAATTAGCTGCTATCCTTAAGGATGAGTACGGAATTGAGCCAGCTGCTGCTGCTGTAGTAGTTGCAGGTGGAGCTGCAGGTGAAGCTGCTGAAGAAAAAACTGAATTCGACGTAATTCTTAAGTCTGCAGGTGCTTCTAAATTAGCTATCGTTAAATTAGTAAAAGATTTAACAGGTGCTGGTCTTAAAGAAGCTAAAGATATCGTAGACGGTGCTCCAGCTCCAATCAAAACTGGTGTATCTAAAGACGAAGCTGAAGCTCTTAAGAAGCAATTAGAAGAAGCTGGTGCTGAAGTAGAATTGAAATAATTTCAATTTTATTATAAATATAGAAGCCCGGGCAATACGCCCGGGCTTTTTTTGTTGTAAATTATTGTAAATCTGTGTTTTAATTTATAATTGTATTCGATTATTGTTAACTCCTGTTTTGTTATATTTTATTATGATTGGTTATTTGGTTGAAAATAACAGATTATTTTATATTTTATTTATCTATTATTTGTTTTGTGTAAATTTTTATTAATAAAATATATTTTTGATTGAAAAAATATTATATTTGTAAAGGAAAAACACACATAATTGGATAGAAATTATTTTCTTTCTTATAGTCATAAGATAATACTTCTGTTGCTGCTGGTGGCTGTGGGAAAACTAAATGTTAAACTTATATCTGTAACTGATGGTAAAGATGTTTTACTTTATTGTGCAGATATACATACTCAGCGATGCATAACTGATGTTTCGGTTCATCATGGGGTGGATGGCACAGTTTTACATAAATCTGCTGATCATAATTCAGTCAATTCACTGTGTTCTGGCTCACAGCATCATCTTTCTCTTTCTAATCATCTTTTTATCGAGATTTTACTTGTTAAAAATATAAAGACTATTGCTAATCATAATGATCTGATATTTTTGCATCTTTTCGGAAGACGAAATACTTTTTTCAACTTTAAGGAATACGGAAACTTTAATATTAATTCAGCCAGGCTCATTGATGGGTTTAAATTTATTATTAAAATTCCCGATAAGCTGATTCATACAATTAACCATTAATTCTGAACAATTTACGGTGTTTTTGTTGTGAAATATTCGTTATTTCATTTATTGTCAGATGAAATCTGCTATAATTTTCATTTTTAAAAGCGCATATAAAACATCATATATCATTAGAAATGAAAGATAAATAAGTAGAACTAGTTCTTTTACAGTTGGTTTGTTAATTAACGCACAGATAGGGATTAATTCATCCTTACAAAGCTTCTTTTGATATTGCAGGATCACCTTTCAATAGAAGTAAAACTTGAAGGAGGATTGCTTCCAGGAGTACAGAAGTAGAATTAAAATCTAAAAATTACTAGGCAAGGATAGTACGGTTTAGTTAAAACAGATAGATTAAATCAAAAATAAAATCTTATAAGGTTATTGTGAAATAATCATAAGATTAGCTTGTGTTGTGGAGGGGTTGCTCATCGTTGGCAGCCTCTCTTATTTTAAAAGCCTCAAAATGAGATGATTTATTTGTTATTGTGGATAACTTTTTGTATCTTTGCCCCTCTTTTGGCGCGAAAAATTGTTTGTAAATTTATAAAATACTGAAAATCAGCTCTTTCATTGTGTAAAGCATGGAAGGGATTTCTTGTATATAAATACAGCAGAATTACTGCCTCAAAAGTAAGAAAAATATTTTGCATTACGCTGTGAAAAGATATACCAGTGTTGCAGTTAGAAAGAGCCGGGTACAAAGGAGAAAGAGCATAAGGTCTTTCGTGAGCGCCAAAAACACTTCTACCTTTACTTTTGCCTTGTTTCTCGTTCTTTTCTGATATTTTTTAATGAATCAAAATATTTTTTAACCCTTTCTTAAAAGTTTTATGAGTAAAACAAAATCAACAACTCAAGGAAATCCGAGAATTAATTTCTCATCAGCGAAAGGAAAAATCATCACTCCTGACTTTTTGGATATCCAAATCGAGTCTTTCAGAGAGTTTTTCCAGCTTGATACACTTCCTGAAGCCAGAAAGACAGAAGCTCTTTACAAGACTTTCCAAGAGAATTTCCCAATTACGGATTCAAGAAACCAGTTCGTATTAGAATTCTTAGACTATCTGGTAGATTCTCCACGTTATTCAATTGATGAGTGTGTGGAAAGAGGACTTACTTATTCAGTTCCTCTAAAAGCTAGACTTAAATTGTATTGTACTGACCCGGAACACGAAGATTTCCAGACTGTGGTTCAGGATGTATATTTAGGTCCGGTTCCTTATATGACGCCGAGTGGTTCTTTCATCATCAACGGTGCTGAAAGAGTTATCGTTACGCAGCTTCACCGTTCACCTGGTGTATTCTTCGGACAGACTTACCACGCAAACGGAACCAAACTTTACTATTCAAGAATTATTCCTTTCAAAGGATCTTGGATGGAATTTACAACAGATATCAACAGCGTAATGTACGCGTATATCGACCGTAAGAAAAAATTACCATTAACAACTTTATTAAGAGCGATCGGGTATGAGTCTGATAAGGATATCCTTCAGATCTTCGACCTTGCTGAAGAAGTGAAAGTTTCTAAAGCTGCCCTTAAAAAAGTGGAAGGGAGAACATTGGCTGCGAGAGTATTGAACACATGGTTCGAAGACTTCGTAGACGAAGATACAGGGGAAGTAGTTTCTATCGAAAGAAACGAGATCATTCTGGATAGAGAAACCATCTTGGAAAAAGAACACTTAGATCTTATCCTTGATGCTGGAGTGAAATCAATTCTTATTCACAAAGAAAACAGCAACGAATTCTCTATCATCCAGAATACATTACAAAAAGACCCTACCAACTCTGAAAAAGAAGCGGTAGAGTACATTTATCGTCAGTTAAGAAACGCAGATCCGCCAGATGAGGAAACTGCAAGAGGAATCATTGAAAAATTATTCTTCTCTGAGCAGAGATATTCTTTAGGTGAAGTGGGACGTTACAGATTGAACAAAAAATTAGGTCTTAACATTCCTACTACAACTGAGGTTCTTACAAAAGAAGATATTATTGCTATCGTAAGACACCTTATCGAACTTGTTAACTCTAAAGCTGAGGTTGATGATATTGACCACTTATCAAACAGAAGAATTAAAACTGTTGGTGAGCAATTAGCAGGACAGTTTGGTGTAGGTCTTTCAAGAATTGCAAGAACAATCAAGGAAAGAATGAACGTTAGAGATAACGAAATCTTTACTCCGCTTGACCTTGTAAATGCAAAGACATTAACATCTGTAATCAACTCATTCTTTGGTACCAACCAGCTATCTCAGTTCATGGACCAAACCAACCCTCTGTCAGAGATCACTCACAAGAGAAGATTATCTGCACTGGGACCTGGTGGTTTATCAAGAGAAAGAGCAGGTTTTGAGGTTCGTGACGTTCACCATACTCACTATGGAAGAATTTGTCCGATTGAAACTCCGGAAGGACCAAACATCGGTTTGATTTCATCTTTAGGAATTTATGCGAAAATCAACAACCTAGGTTTCATCGAAACTCCATATAGAAAAGTGGAAAGTGGTAAGGTTGATCTTAACGCTGATCCTATTTACTTAAATGCAGAAGACGAAGAAGCTAAGGTAATTGCTCAGGCAAACGTTGAATTGAGCGATAACGGTGATTTCGAAACAGACAGAATTATTGCAAGATTGGATGGTGATTATCCGGTAGTAGAACCTAATCAGGTAGACCTTATCGACGTAGCACCAAACCAGATTTCCGGTATTTCCGCTTCATTGATTCCATTCCTGGAGCATGATGATGCGAACCGTGCATTGATGGGATCTAACATGATGCGTCAGGCCGTTCCTCTATTGAAGCCACAGGCTCCGATTGTTGGTACAGGGCTTGAGCAACAAGTTGCAAGAGATTCAAGAATTTTAATTAACGCTGAAGGTACAGGTACAGTACAGTACGTAGATGCTGACAAAATCGTAATTAAGTACGAAAGAAGCGAAGACGAAGATTTAGTACAATTCGAGTCTGCTACTAAAACATACAACCTTACCAAGTTCAGAAAAACCAACCAGAGTACAACCATTACCCTAAGACCAAACGTAAGGGTAGGTGATGTAGTGGAAAAAGGACAAGTACTTTGTGACGGTTATGCTACTGAAAAAGGAGAATTGGCTCTTGGTAGAAACTTAGTGGTAGCGTTCATGCCTTGGAAAGGATACAACTTCGAGGATGCGATCGTAATCAACGAAAAAGTTGTACGTGAAGACTGGTTTACTTCAATCCACGTAGATGAATATTCTCTTGAAGTTCGTGATACCAAATTAGGTATGGAAGAGCTTACAGCAGATATTCCAAACGTATCTGAAGAAGCTACCAAAGATCTTGACGAGAACGGTATGATTAGAATCGGTGCTGAAGTGAAGCCTGGAGATATTATGATTGGTAAAATCACTCCAAAAGGTGAATCAGACCCGACTCCTGAAGAAAAACTTCTTAGAGCAATCTTCGGTGATAAAGCTGGTGATGTGAAGGATGCTTCATTGAAAGCTGACTCTTCATTAAGAGGAGTTGTTATCAACAAGAAATTGTTCTCCAGAAATATTAAAGACAAAAAGAAAAGAACTGAAGAAAAACTTAAACTTGAAGAGATTGAAAACACTTACAAGGCTAAGTTTGACGAGTTGAGAAATACTTTAATTGAGAAATTAAATACACTGGTAAGCGGTAAAACTTCTCAAGGGGTACACAATGACCTTGATGAAGAGATCATCGGTAAAGGTGTGAAATTCACTCACAAGTTATTAACTTCAGTTGAAGATTATGTAAACGTTAGCGGTTCAGACTGGACAGTAGACGCTGACAAGAATGAATTGATCAAACAATTGATTCACAACTACAAAATCAAATATAACGACATCCAGGGAGTTAAAAACCGTGAGAAATTTGCTATTTCAATCGGAGACGAGCTTCCGGCAGGTATCATGAAGCTGGCTAAAGTTTACATCGCTAAGAAACGTAAACTGAATGTAGGGGATAAGATGGCAGGACGTCACGGTAATAAAGGTATCGTATCAAGAATCGTTCGTGAAGAAGATATGCCATTCCTTGAAGACGGAACACCGGTAGATATCGTATTGAATCCACTTGGGGTACCTTCACGTATGAACATCGGACAGATTTATGAAACAGTTCTTGGATGGGCTGGTCAGAAACTGGGAATGAAGTTCGCTACACCAATCTTTGACGGAGCAACTCTTGATCAGATTACTGAATATACAGACAAGGCTGGTCTTCCTAAATTCGGTCACACTTACCTTTATGATGGTGGTACCGGAGAAAGATTTACTCAGGCTGCGACTGTAGGTGTTATTTACATGCTGAAACTAGGACACATGGTTGATGACAAAATGCACGCGCGTTCTATTGGTCCTTACTCATTGATTACTCAGCAGCCGTTAGGAGGTAAGGCTCAGTTCGGAGGTCAGAGATTCGGAGAGATGGAGGTTTGGGCACTTGAAGCATTCGGTGCATCTAACATCCTGAGAGAAATCCTGACTGTGAAGTCGGATGACGTGATTGGTAGAGCAAAAACTTATGAAGCAATTGCTAAGGGTGAATCTATGCCTGAACCAGGTATTCCGGAATCATTCAACGTATTACTTCACGAGTTACAAGGTCTTGGACTAGACGTAAGATTGGAGGAGTAAATTAAAGATTTAATTACTAAAAATTAAAGAATTAATAAACTCCGAGATGATAAGAGCGAAAGTGTAAAGCTTTCAATCTTTAATCTTTATAATCAAAAATAAAATTATGTCAAATAAAAATAAATCAAGTAGATTTAATAAAATAACCATCGGTTTAGCTTCACCGGAGTCTATTTTACAAGACTCAAGAGGGGAGGTTTTAAAACCGGAAACTATTAACTACAGAACTCACAAACCTGAAAGAGACGGGCTATTCTGTGAGAAAATCTTTGGTCCTGTAAAGGATTACGAATGTGCTTGTGGTAAATACAAGAGAATTCGTTACAAAGGGATCGTTTGTGACCGTTGTGGAGTAGAAGTTACTGAGAAGAAAGTAAGAAGAGAGAGAATCGGGCACATCAACCTTGTAGTTCCAATTGCACACATCTGGTATTTCCGTTCATTACCAAACAAAATCGGATACCTTTTAGGAATTCCTTCTAAGAAATTAGATATGATCATCTACTACGAAAGATATGTAGTGATCCAGCAGGGTATTGCTAAAAAATTAGACGGTTCTGATTTTGAAAACATGGAATTCCTTACAGAAGAAGAGTACCTGGATATCATGGAAACTCTTCCTGTAGAAAACCAGTATCTTGATGATTCTGATCCAAACAAATTCATCGCCAGAATGGGTGCTGAAGCTGTGGAAGATCTTTTAAAAAGAATCGATCTTGATGCATTGTCTTTCGACTTGAGACACAAAGCTCACAACGAAGGTTCAAAACAAAGAAGAACAGAAGCTCTTAAAAGATTGAACGTTGTAGAGGCATTAAGAGGTGCCAATACAAGAATGATCAACAGACCGGAGTGGATGATCATGCGTGTACTTCCTGTTATACCACCAGAACTAAGACCATTGGTTCCATTGGATGGAGGACGTTTCGCTACTTCTGACTTAAATGACCTTTATAGAAGAGTTATTATCAGAAATAACCGTTTGAAGAGACTATTGGAGATCAAAGCTCCTGAAGTAATCTTGAGAAACGAGAAGCGTATGCTTCAGGAATCAGTAGATTCATTATTCGATAACACAAGAAAATCTTCTGCAGTAAAATCTGAATCAAACAGACCATTGAAATCACTTTCTGATTCATTGAAAGGTAAGCAAGGTCGTTTCCGTCAGAACCTACTAGGGAAAAGGGTTGACTACTCTGCGCGTTCGGTAATTGTTGTAGGTCCGAACCTACAGCTTCACGAATGTGGTATTCCTAAAGATATGGCAGCTGAACTTTACAAACCGTTCATCATCAGAAAACTGATTGAAAGAGGTATTGTAAAAACAGTAAAATCTGCAAAGAGAATTATCGACAGAAAAGAACCGGTAGTTTATGATATCCTTGAAAACGTGATGAAAGGTCACCCGGTACTATTGAACAGGGCACCTACTCTTCACAGGCTGGGTATTCAGGCTTTCCAACCTAAGATGATCGAAGGTAAGGCAATCCAGCTACACCCGTTAGTAACTACGGCCTTCAACGCCGATTTCGATGGTGACCAGATGGCGGTACACTTGCCGTTAGGACCAGAAGCGATCCTTGAAGCTCAGTTATTGATGTTAGGTTCTCAGAACATTCTAAACCCTGCAAACGGTTCTCCAATTACGGTACCATCTCAGGACATGGTTCTTGGTCTTTATTTCATGACCAAACAGTTGGATTCAACTGAAACTATGAAAGTAAAAGGTGAAGGTCTTGCATTCTATTCTCCTGAAGAAGCGGAAATTGCTTATGCAGAAGGAAAAGTTTCTCTAAATGCTAAGGTAAGATGTAAATTACCTGTTAAGGAAAACGGAGAAATCGTAACAAGACTGATCGAAACTACTGTAGGTAGAATTTTATTCAACCAGATTGTACCTAAGCAGGTAGGATATATCAATGAACTTCTTACCAAGAAATCATTGAGAAACGTTATCGGTAAGATCCTTGCTGATACAGATTTCCCTACAACTGTGAAGTTCTTGGATGCAATGAAAGATCTAGGGTATTCAAATGCATTCAAAGGAGGTCTATCGTTCTCTCTTGGAGATATCGTAGTACCTGTGGAGAAAAAGCAGATGATTGCACAATCAATTGAAACTGTAGACGAAATTAGAGCTAACTATAACATGGGTCTAATTACCGATACAGAACGTTATAACCAGGTAATCGACGTTTGGACAAACACCAACGCCGGATTAACTGAAATGATCATGAGCAGAATGAAAACTGACCAAGGTGGTTTCAACTCTGTATATATGATGCTTGACTCTGGAGCGAGGGGTTCTAAAGAACAGATCCGTCAGTTATCAGGGATGAGAGGTTTGATGGCAAAACCGCAGAAAGCCGGTTCTACCGGAGCGGAGATCATCGAAAACCCGATCCTTGCGAACTTTAAGGAAGGTCTTTCGATTCTAGAGTACTTTATCTCTACCCACGGTGCCCGTAAAGGTCTTGCGGATACCGCTCTTAAGACAGCCGATGCCGGTTACTTAACGAGAAGATTGGTAGACGTTGCACAGGACGTTATCGTTACAGAAGACGACTGTGGAACATTAAGAGGTACAGAAGTTACTGCACTTAAGAAAAATGACGAGATCGTTGAAAAAATCTCTGAAAGAATCTTAGGTAGAGTATCTTTACATAATGTTTACGATCCTGAAACAGATGAATTAATCACTGAGGCTGACCAGGTAATTACTGAGCAATTAGCGAAGAGAATTGAGGAGGCTGGATTAGAAGCTGTTGAGGTTCGTTCACCATTAACTTGTGAGGCTAAGAAAGGTATCTGTGCGAAATGTTACGGTAGAAACTTAGCAACAGGTAAGATGATCCACATGGGTGAAGCGGTAGGTGTAATTGCAGCACAATCAATTGGGGAGCCAGGTACTCAGCTTACGTTGAGAACTTTCCACCAGGGGGGTACTGCAGGAAACGTATCGGAAAACCCATCTATCGTTGCAAGAAGAGATGGTATCGTTGAAATGGATGAAGTAAGAACAATTACTTCTGAAGATGAAAACGGTAATACTGCTGAGGTTGTGGTTTCCCGTTCAACAGAATTCAGATTAGTTGCTGATAATGAGTCAAGAACTCCATTAATGGTAGCTAACGTACCTTACGGATCGATATTATCTGTAAAACCAGGTGATAAAGTGAAGAAAGGAGATACAATCTGTAGATGGGATCCGTATAACGCGGTTATCATTGCTGAAACTTCAGGTAAGGTAGAATACGAGGATATCATCCAAGGTATTTCATTCCAGCTTGAAATTGACGAACAGACAGGATTTGAAGAGAAAGTAATTTCTGAATCCAGAAATAAGAAAGCCGTACCTACCTTGAAAGTGGTAGACTCTAAAGGAGTTGAGCAAAAAGCTTACAACTTACCGGTAGGAGCCCACTTAATGGTTAACGATGGTGAAAAAATTAAGGCGGGTAAAGTCTTAATCAAGATCCCGAGAAAATCTGCAAAAGCAGGGGATATCACCGGAGGTCTTCCGAGAGTTACCGAATTATTCGAAGCAAGAAACCCTTCAAACCCAGCGGTTGTTACTGAAATCGACGGGGTAGTTTCTTACGGAAAAATCAAGAGAGGTAACCGTGAACTTATTGTTGAGGCTAAAACTGGTGAAAGAAAGATTTACCTGGTAAAACTTTCCAACCAGATTCTTGTTCAGGAGAATGACTTCGTAAGAGCAGGTTCTCCGCTTTCTGACGGTTCTATCACACCGGAAGATATCTTAAGAATTAAAGGTCCAACAGCTGTTCAGGAATACTTAGTAAACGAGATTCAGGAAGTTTACCGTCTACAGGGGGTAAAAATCGACGACAAGCACTTCGAAATTATCGTAAGACAGATGATGACGAAAGTATCTATTGTAGATGGAGGTGATACTCAGTTCCTTGAAGGAGCTCTTGAGCACAAGTATGATTTCTTGGAAGAAAACAACAGAGTATTTGGTCTTAAAGTAGTAGTAGATGCTGGTGATTCTAAAGAATTCAAACCAGGTCAGATGATTACTGCAAGAGAATTAAGAGATGAAAACTCTAAGTTGAAGCGTGAAGATTTAGCATTGGTAGAAGTAAGAGAAGCTCTTCCTGCTACAGCAACTCCTGTACTGCAAGGTATTACAAGAGCTGCCCTTCAGACTAAATCATTCATGTCTGCAGCATCGTTCCAGGAAACCACTAAAGTTCTTAACGAGGCAGCAGTTGCTGGTAAGATAGACGATCTTAACGGTCTTAAAGAAAATGTAATTGTAGGACACAGAATTCCTGCAGGTACAGGTCTTAAAGAGTATCAGAACGTTATTGTAGGTTCTAAGAAGGAATTCGAAGACCTTAACTAAAATTAATGATTTGAAATTTGGGATTTGAAATTATTTTTATATTTTCACAATCTCAAATTTCGAATTTTAAAAACATAATTTATAACAATGGACAACAATCAAAATCCACAAGACGGGAACATCAACATCGAATTAAATGAAATGGTAGCTGCTGGTATCTATGCTAACCTGGCTTTAGTAAACCACTCTCCATCTGAATTTGTAGTAGACTTTATTCAGTTGATGCCAGGTGTTCAGCAGGCGAAAGTAAGATCAAGAGTAATTCTTGCTCCACTTCACGCTAAAAGAGTATTAAACGCTCTTCAGCAGAACATCGCTAACTACGAGCAGCAGTTCGGAGAAATCAAAGAAGTTGAGCCTTTCGTATTAGGAGGAAACAACGTTCAAGCGTAGGATTTCTTTTACAATAAATAAAGAATGCCCTGGTTTTTTACCGGGGCATTTTTTTATTATCTGTTTTGCATATAATTCACTAATCAGTTTATTTTTTTCTTTTTTTATCTTTTTCGCAATTTTATTTTAAAAATATAGCAAAAAAATAGAAATAACTCAATTTAATATATTAATGTTAATTTTTGTTATAAATTATTGATAATTAATTTAAATTAGTTAATAAATTCGTTTTTCTTGATTAAATTTGTAAAAAATTGAATGGAATGAAAATCTACCCTATTGCAGTAGCTTTACTCTGCGTCAATGTATGCGCACAAAAGCAAAATACACTTAAAGACAATCAAAAACACTTGCAGAAGCTGTATGCTAAATATGACAAAGACCTTAAAAAGGCTCATAAAATTGCAAAAGCGGCAGGAATACCTCCTAATTCATACAATGAGGAAGACTATAAAAGAACAATGGATCCTGTAACAGGGAGAACAAACTTTGAAGGACTGGCAAAGATAAACGAAGATATCTTAACAGGTAAGTATCAGCCTTCACAGCCTATGTCTTTTATTTCTAACAATACCTCTGCTACAGGTAAAATAGTAAATGAACCCTGGATTGAAAGAGGTCCGTATAGTGTAGGAGGAAGAACAAGGGCAATCATGTACGATCCAAATGATCCTACAGGTAAACGGGTTTTTGCAGGAAGTGTTTCAGGAGGACTTTGGGTAAATCAGGATCCTTCTGTAGCTACTAATGAATGGCAGCCATTAAGTACATTCTGGGCAAATACTTCCGTTTCAAGTATTACTTACGATCCAAACAACCCACAAGTTTTCTATGTAGGAACAGGAGAAGCTCCAACTGCTGATGCAGTAGGATCAGGAATATGGAAATCAACGGATGCTGGTGTAACATGGACCCAGATTTTCACCATTCCGGTTACTTATTCTTCATCCGGAGTAAGAAACGGTAACTTTTATATTAATGATATTAAAGTAAGAAATAATAATGGAGTTTCTGAAGTATATGCAGGAGTAAGTGGCTCTTATGTAGGAATTTCGTTTAATGACGGATGGCAGGGATTAAGCCAGGCCGGATTGTACAAATCTACAGATGGAGGAGCAACATTTACAAAAAACAGCAGTTTATTGGCTCTTAACACAACTACTGGTGTAACCAGCACAACAGGATATTCTATTCAGCAGATAGAAATCGGAGCAGATAACTCAGTATGGGTTTCTACCAGATCTTCCAGATTTTCAAATATAGATTCCGGAGGGCGAATTTTTAAATCCGCTGACGGGAATACATTTAATCAGGTATATAATGTAGGGAACAGTGGCTCGAGAGTTAATTTTACACTTTCCAGAACAGATGCCAATAAAATATATGCATTTATGCAGGGAGCATCTTCTTCAGAGCCTATCAGAATTGCAAAATCTACAGATGGAGGAACAACATGGTTGGCAACTAATGATGCTGCACCGGTTTTAGCATTGCCTACTGCTACTGATACCAGTATTCCTGCTAATGACTTCACAAGAGGACAGTCTTTCTATGACCTGATCATTGCGGCAGATCCTTTGGATGATAATACACTTTATATTGGGGGTATCGATTTGTATAAATCTACGAATGGAGGAACAAGCTGGACGCAGATCTCCAAGTGGTCCAATAACAATAATATGGCCGCTTTACAGGTTTCACAGGTGCATGCTGATCAGCACGAAATTGTCTTCAATCCTTATAATAATTATGGAACAGGGCAAATGATGTTTGGAAATGACGGAGGAATCTATTATGCTGCCAATAAAGCTAATATCGGCGTTGTAGGTGGGTTTGCCTCCAGAAATACCAGATATAATGTCACTCAGTTTTACTCTGCCATGCTGAACCCAACGAAAACACCTGCTGACGAAGAATTATTGGCTGGAGCACAGGATAATGGCTCATGGTGGCTGTATGGAGTACCACAGGCAAATAATTTCCTTACCTCTCAATCTGCTACAGGAGGTGACGGAATGTATACCGAGTATGACGATCAGGATAATTATGAAATCGCAAGTTATGTTTACAATAGCCACTATTTATTGACTAACAACTCATACTATCTTATTTCTACCAGTGCTAACAGAAACATGGGGCACTTTGTCAATGAAATTGCTTTAGACAGAACCAATGATGTTTTCTATTCTTACCGTTCCGGACTGACACTTTTCAGAACAAGCGGACTTTCTGCAACAGCAACATCTTTTACCAATAATGTGGTTACAGTGGGAACTGCACAATCAAACGAGCAGATTTCATGGATGAAAGTATCTCCGTATACAACTGCTTCCACAACACTTTTTGTAGGAACCAATCTGGGAAGAATTTTTAAAGTAACAAATGCCAATACCACAGCATATGCTGCAACTTTGTTAACCTCACCGGTAACAGGAACTGTTTCTGATATAGAATTTGGCGCCAACGAAAATGAGATTATTGTAACTTTTTCCAATTATAACCTTACCAGTGTTTTCTATTCTACAGATGGAGGAACAACCTGGCAGAACAAGGAAGGAAACCTTCCTGACATGCCGGTAAGAACCGTACTCAGAAACCCCGACAATCCGAATGAAGTGCTGGTAGGAACTGAAATGGGAGTTTGGGGAACAACTAATTTCCTGGCAACAACTCCGGAATGGGCTTCAGTGACAGGAAATATAGGAAATGTAAGAATTACCAACTTAGATTACAGACCTGTTACCAAAACAGTTTTGGTTTCTACCTATGGCAGAGGAGCATGGACAACCCAAAATACAGTACCTGCTTTGTCAACAGCTGAGACCAAATCTAAGAAAGACATGACCATTATATATCCGAATCCTTCAAAAGGAATTTCCCATTTGAGATTTAATACCGCTAAATACAGCAGTGTGGATATAAGCATCGTGGATGGCTCGGGAAGATTAGTTTACAGTAAGAAAAATGTGAAGTCTGATGAAGAGTTCGGACAAAAACTTGTACCTGGAAATTATATTTTAAAAGCCGAGTCTAAAGGTGAAATCGTATATAGCGGTAACTTCCTGGTATTAGGACGCACAGGCGGTGATGATGATTAGAAAATGAATAATCAATTGTATATAATATTATTTTGGATGCTGGCTTCCTGCGGGATGCCGGTATCCTCTTTGTCTCAGGATAAAACAGTATCCGTGATTTCCGCTGAAAAAAAAGAATGGATAGGAGGAAGAGCTGGCGTAAGAGGAGCGGTATATACTGTTAAAATGAAGAAGAAAAATAACAGTGTCATCACTGTAAAAACTTTTAGAGCGGAAGGAAATACCATTCCGTTTGTACAGAATAATGCGGGCAGTATAATAACAGTAATCGGAAATCTTCCCTACAAAAATGATGAAGATATAAAGGCTGCTGATCAGATGCCGGTTGGATCACCTGTAGAAAATTCTGTTCCGCAAAAATTAAATCCAAAAGACAATTGGATAGAGTATACTGTAAAAGGTTCACAGGTATTGCATAAAATAAATTTTGAAAGATTTATATCCATAGAAACATCTGAAGAGCCTGCACCTTAAAATTAATTTCAATCTTTGAATAAAAAATTACTTTTTATTTTTCTCTGTTTTCCGGTAATCATATTATTCAGCAATGTGATGTATTCTGTAGTTTCTCATGTTAAAAGAGAACTGTATGAAAAGACACAATACAGTATTGCAAAGAATAATTTCAGGAAATCCGAAACCATCTGTTTTACCGAAAAAGATCTTACTGAAGCAGAATGGAAAGAAGAAAAAGAATTTACACTTCATGGATTTTCTTATGATATTATCCGGATCAGTAAAGTGAATGGGAAAAAATATTTTTTCTGTTATATTGATAAAAAAGATATTATCATCAATTCTTTATTAGACTTTTCCAAAAAAATTGCTTTTAAAAAAACATGCTTAAAGCTGCAGATTAACCTTCCCGGTAACAATAAAAGCATCCTTAAGACACCGGGCTTTTTTGCCGTTTTTGAAAAAAAGGAATTTTGTTTTTTTTCAGATCATTTCTTAAAAACCATTTCCAAACATTATAATCAACAGGAAAATACTCATTATTTATCCATTATTTTTCCCCCTCCGGAAATTCATTGCTGCTACAATCAAATATGATATTAATGGTAATAAATTTAAATAATGAAAAAATATATAGGCATAGCAGCTTTGTTAGGCTGTACTATTGCACATGCTCAGCAAACACAGGAAGGATCAATTGATGAGGTCAATATCCTTGGAAGAAAAAAAATTAAGCAGGAACGCGCAGAATTCAAAAGACATGCTCAATCTGTAGAAACCCTGTCTGAAGAAGATCTTAACCGAAATAATCCCGCAGCAATTGACCAGACTTTATCCACAATGCCAGGACTTCAGGTAGATAAACGAACGAATTTCGGAGGGCAGAGGCTCGTCCTGAGAGGATATGGGAATGATCAGAAATTTAATAACTGGGGAGTAAAAGCCTACTGGAATAATATGCCCTTAACAAATGCCGAAGGAATCACTGTTTTGGACGATGTGGACTTTGCTTACGTAACCAATGTTGAAGTGATCAAAGGTCCGGCCGCAACCATGTATGGAGGAGGTGTAGGTGGAGCTGTACGCTTCTATACACGTCCGGATTTTACAAAAGGAGTATCAGTTTCAGAAAATGCAATGTTTGGTGCTTTCAAAACCTTTCAGTCAAGAACACAGCTGAATGTTGCTGATGATAATTATTCAGTAAGTGCTGCATACGGACATCTTGAAACAGATGGATACAGACCCAACGGGGGAGGTTTGAAAAACTTTTTCAATGTCAATGGTACGGTCAAATTGAGCAAAAAAGATCAGTTAAGCTTCTTTGCAAGTCAGGCTTATTCCTATGAACATACTTCAGGACAGATTTCATATGCTGATTATTATGCAGGGATTGATAATGGAAATGCCGCTTATATCAGCAAAAATGCCGGCACAAAAATAAAATCCACAAGAGTAGGATTGAGTAATTCCGTAAGTCTTACTTCAAACCTTAGAAATTATACCACTTTATTTTATTATAACGGAAATACAGAAAGTGTTTCAGCAGGAGCATATGGAGTTACAAGTTCCCCGAATGTAGGGTTACGTTCTACTTTTACCCTGAAAAATGAATTTAAAGACTTTGAAAACCGACTGGATTTTGGAGCTGAGATACAGAATTCTGTTTCTACAACTTCCAGCTATCGCTTCGATGGGAATAATCCATCACAACCATTACTGACCACAGGAATGTCCGGAGCTTCTTATTTTAAGTATAATAATAATCAATCTACCTATTTTTTGATCGATTATCTTACGTATAAGCCCTGGGGACTTACATTATTGGCAGGAATAAGCGGTAACAGAACCAACTATGACAGGAAAGACCTTTTTGCTTTGCCAGGGTTGGTTGCAGGCCGTAAGGACCAGTCGTTCAACAAGAAATATGACATGGCCTATACGCCTCACTTTGCATTACAGAAAGAATGGAAACATCAGATCTTTAATCTAAGCTATAGTGAAGGATATAATTCTCCTACGGCAGCTTCTTCGTTTATAACAGCTACCAACACGGTAAATGATGATCTGAAACCTGAGCGTGCAAAAATGCTGGATTTCAGTGTACATGGGCTTTTACTCAATACAAAATTAGATTACCGTATTTCAGCATTCAGAATAGACTATTCCGACAAGCTTACACAGCTCACAATTCCTAATAGTAAGATTCCGGGACAAACCTATTGGACAAATACCGGAAGTCAGAAAAATACAGGACTTGAGTTCAGCGTAGGATATCAGTACAGAACAGAGAACTCATTTATTGAGAGAATTGTTCCCTTTGTAAATCTTTCTTATTATGACGCAAAGTATAAAGATTTTACAACCATAGTCGGAGGAATAGAAAAACCTTATGATCACAAATCTGTGGTGGGTGTTCCAAGAAATAAATATGCTGTAGGATTAGATATTTTTACCAAGCCGGGATTTTATCTTGTGAATACCTATAACTATCTGGGAAATGTTTATTCTGATTTTAACAATGAGAATCTGGTAAAAGGTTTTGGGTTACTTAATTCAAAATTAGGATTTAAAAAGTCATTCAATAAACTGGATCTGGACCTGTATGTGATGGGCAATAATCTTACGAACCAGATTAACTATACCTTTTTATTCTTGGGGAGTAATATCAATGATTCAGATAAGGGAAGCAATTATACAGTTCCTACAGATCTTAATCCCGGACCCGGAAAAGCTTATTTCTTTTATGGATTCAATGTAAAATACAGATTCTAAATTCAAAAACTTTACTCTATCAAGTTGATTTTGATGATAAAATACCCTGGTTTTGTCAGGGTATTTTTATACCCTTAAATAAGAAAAAATAAAACTAAATTTTATTAATTGTTAATTTTATTTAATAACTTAAAAATATATAATAACGATATATCATTTTTATATCTTTGTTTATGAAAATGTAGAAAATATAAGTTATGATTGATAATTCTTTTGTTGTAAGTAAATTTGGCTTTCTTGGTGCTGATTTTTTATCAGAGCTCGAAAAGCATGCTGTTGTTACTGATATAAAGGCAAAAACTGAAATCATAAGGGAGGGGCAGAAAAATAAGTTTGTTCCTTTTTTAATAAAGGGTTCCATCAAAGTTTTTACTCTTAATGATGGAAGAGAGCTCATCTACTATTATATTAAACCGAAAGATAGTTGTCTCATGACCTTTTCATCTATTCTGACGGATTATATCAGTAGAGTATATGCGATTGCCGAAGAAGATTCCAGAGCGATTCTCATCCCTGTTTCTGTAATGCATGAATGGCTGATCAGATTTCCGGAGATCAACAAACTGTTTTACCATGAATATGATCGCCGGTTTTCCGAGGTGATGAATATGGTGAATGATGCAGTTTTTCACAAGTTGGATAAGAGAGTGCTGAATCATATCAAACAGCAGATTTTGTCCACCGGAAACAACCCGATTAAGATTACTCACCGTGAAATTGCCAGCAGTCTGGGAACTTCCAGAGAAGTAGTAAGCAGGGTTTTGAAAAAAATTGAAAGCGAAGGAGAAATTGTTCAGACTAAAGAAGGAATAAAAGTTCCTGTAAATGAAAATGTTAGGACAGTCTAATTTCAATTGTTTGAAAAGTTTATTTCTGTTATTGATAAAAACAATTCGACTGGTGACTTTTATCACCTGATTTTGAATTGGGAACTCAATAAGTTTGTTATATCATAATTTAATTCAAATTGTATATGACAAAAACTCTCTTATTTTTGTCGGTACTTTCATCAGGTCTTGTCTTTGCACAGGAAGATCTGCTGAAAGATATTGACACGGTTAAAACCAATACAGAAACTTCACAACCCGCTTTCAAGGCCCTGCAGATTGTAACAGGACAATCTACAAAACTGGCAGCCAAAAAAGAATGGTATATTGTGGTTGCCCATAGATTTGGAGATATAAGTGCAGGATTTAAAGACTTTTTCGGTCTGGATCACGCTTCAACCAAATTGGGGGTGATCTACGGTATTTCAGATGCCGTTTCAGTAAGCCTGTCCAGAGAAACAAACATGAAAACGTTTGAAGGTGCTGTAAAATACAGGCTGGTAAGGCAAAATGAAAATTTCCCGGTAGATATCGTGGGATACAATGTAATGGCAGCCAATACTGAACTGGATAAAGATACATATCCACACCTTAAATTCAGTGACAGACTTGCCTATCTTACCCAGGCATTGATTTCAAGAAGATTCAATGATAAACTTTCCTTACAGCTTACCCCTTCTTTTGTTCATAAAAACCTTTACGAACCTACTATTGAAAACAAAAACCAGTTTTTAGCAGGTTTGGGAGGACGCTATAAAGTTTCAAAAAGGGTTTCTGTGAATGCAGAATACTTTGTGAATTTTGACGACCACAGTTTTTATAAAAACCCATTATCACTAGGGGTAGACATAGAGACCGGAGGACACGTGTTCCAGCTTTTACTTACAAACTCCCAGATTAATTCTGATATCGGATATCTTACCAATGCCACCGGAGCATGGGGAAAGGGACATATTTTCTTTGGGTTTAATCTTTATAGAGTTTTTTAATATGAAAAAGCTAACATCCTTATTGATATTGTCATCAGCAATCATACTGACGGCTTGTGACAGCAGAACTTATGAAGAAATTTCTGATAATACTCCCATCACAGTACCTGTAAAATATACAGCAGATGTAAAACCTATAGTGGATAACAACTGCATCAGCTGTCATTCTGCCGGAAGCTTTAAACCATTGGTTACCTATGATCAGGTAAAAAACAACATAGACGGAATTCTGGATCGTATCCAAAGGCCAAACGGAGATCCCGGGAAAATGCCTCAGGGAGGATCTTTATCCGCAGCCCAGATCAATATTTTCATCAAATGGAAAGCTGACGGACTCAATGAAAATTAAAAAAAATTGATATGAAAAAATTAGCATTATTAAGCGTATTACTGCTTTCCGCGGGTTATGCTTCAGCACAGAAATACAGTTCTAAAACAGGGAAAGTGACTTTTGAAGCTTCGGTTCCTTTGTTTGATGATATTTTTGCCCAGGATGATAATAATATTGTGATCCTCAATGCAGATAATGGTGAAATGGCATCAGTCTCAACCGTTAAAAACTTTCATTTTAAAACCAAATTAATGGAAGAGCATTTCAATGAAAGCTATGCAGAATCTGCAAAATATCCGAAAACAACTTTCAAAGGAAAAATTGTCAACTTTGATAAGACAAAGCTTACAGCTAGTCCTCAGAAATATACCGTTCAGGGAACTTTAAACTTTCATGGGGTAGACAAAGCTGTTGCTTCTGCTGCCACATTATACTCAAAGGACGGGAAGATCTATATGCAGGGCAGTTTTATAGCAAAGCCTGCAGACTATAAAGTGACTATTCCTAAAATGGTTACCAAAAAAGTTGCTGAGAATGTTAACATCGAATACAACTATGTAATGGTAAAACAATGAGAAATATAATCTTAGTGTTAGGACTCTTTCTGGGGATATGCCTATCGGCCCAGGAAAAAGCAAAATCAATCTTTGATATTGCCAGAAGCGGAACCGTTGCTGAAGTACAGGAACTGATGAAACAAAATCCGGATGTGATCAATCAAATCAACGAGAACGGATTTTCACCTCTTATTTTGGCTTGTTACAGGGGAAATGTCAGCGTTGCAGATTTTCTGATTGACAATGTAAAAGATGTCAATTATAAAAGTCGTGAAGGTACTGCATTGGCCGGACTTGCCATCAGATACAATAAAAATCTGGTGGAACATCTGCTTAAGAAAAAAGCAGATCCCAATATTGCAGACGCTACCGGATATACCCCTTTATTCTGGGCTGTAAAATCGGGAAATAAAGAGCTGATAGAACAACTGTTGAAATATAAAGCAGATAAAACCAAGAAAGATTCAATGGGAATGACACCTTTTGAATATGCATTGCAAACCAACAACAAAGAAATAATTAATCTCTTAAAAAATTGATATGAAAAAAACTCTACTAGCGCTTAGCGTACTTCTTGCCAATTTTGCATTGGCGCAGTTTTCGTCAGGAACGGTAAACTTACCGGCAACTTCCATGACGGTGAAATTAGATACGACTCCTACCGGAGCAACGATTACAGTAACAGGTGACAGCAACTCTATGTTAGGAATCGGCTTTGGAACTGTGGGAATGGCTCCGGGATCAGACGGGTTTATTTACAACTCATCTGCTAACAGAGATTATACATTTATCGGAATGACAACTCCTACCGCTGATGCAGTTCAGGACTGGACTGAAACTTCCAACACTGTTTCAGGATCTACAAGAACTGTAGTGGCAACTAGAAGTCTTTCAGGAGGATCAGGGGATTTCGCTATCGCTAATGCCGCAGGAACTATTAATATCTTCTATTCCCGGAAAAGCGGAGGTACTTCATTAGGATATCACGATGTAGGAAGAGGATATGCAACATTAACAATGACTGCAGCTTCTTTGTCGACCAATGAAATTGCTGCTAACAACAAAAAGGTAGATCTTTACCCAAATCCTGCTAAAGCAACAGTAAGTTTCAAAAACTTTGATAAAATCAAGACTGTTGATATCTATGAAGCAACGGGAAGAAAGGTAAAATCAGTAAAGCCTGAAGGCGAAAGCATCAGTGTTGCAGATTTACAATCAGGAAGTTATTATGTTGAAATCCTGCTGAAAGATGGAACCATATCTTACGAAAAACTGATTAAAGAATAATTTTTCAGAAAAAACACACCTAAATATTTTTTAAACAAGGTACCTCTGATCTGTCAGGGGTACCATTTTTTTTCTTAAAGTCCCGATGTCAGGGCGATTGCGTTAAAATTCGTATATTTGTGTATATCCGGATTCTTAACAAAAAGGCAATTTTTAGCTTTATAACTTTTACGCACAATGGAATTTAAAACCTTAGCCAATATCACAACAGATGAGCTTTTATCAGTATTCAATTATTCATTTTCAGATTACGTTGTTCCTTTTCATTTAACGAAAGAGGTACTTATTTCAAAAATTGCTGCAGAAAAATTAGATATGAGTTTATCTGCAGGGGCATTTGAAGATGGCAAACTCGTTGGTTTTATTCTTCAGTCTGAAAAAGTTGAAAATGGTGAAAAGATTATTTACAATGGCGGAACGGGAGTTATTCCGGAAAGCAGAGGTAAGGGATTGGTGAGAAAAATGTATGATTTTATTATTCCTGTTTTAAAAGAAAGAAATGCCAATACATTATTGCTGGAGGTTATTCAAGGAAATCAGCCGGCAATCAGAGCTTATGAAAACCTGGGTTTTTCGGTTGTGCGAAGATTACTTTGTTTTAATGGAAGTATTCAGCAGGCAAAAGAAAATGCTGAGGTTTCTATTAAGGATTTGAAAGACTTTCAATGGGAGTTGTTACGCTCTTTCTGGGACATCGAGCCTTCATGGCAGGGATCTGTTTTCGTGCTGGACCCGATGCCGGAAAGCTATATTACCTTGGGAGCTTATGATGGAGATCAGCTCGTTGGATATATTGTTTATGGGGCGGCAGCTAAAAAAATATACCAGTTTGCAGTAGATAAAAATTACAGAAACCGTGGAATTGGCACAAAGCTTTTTAATGCCATCAGAGAAAAAAATGGCGGACAAACCATAGCCTTAAATAATGTGGATGATTCCTCGGAAAGTACCAGCAAATTCCTTAGTGAAAAATTAGGACTTAACAACTGGCTTTCACAGTTTGAAATGAAAAGAACGATTTAGTGATCTTTAATTTTGATTCAAAAAAATAACCGTTTTAATATACTTTTAATCTTTTAAACTTTCCAGGCAGAAGTATAGAATGTAACTTTGCGGAAAATTTAAAACAATGAAGCGAGGAATCCATTTTTTACTCTTGCTGATCTCTTTTACGGCATTTGCACAGCAGGTAAATATTGATACAGCCCAGGTTGTCATCCCAGGAAGACAAAACAGTACCGAAGCACAGTCAAAGCCTTATGTGATTATGATATCTACTGACGGGTTCCGTTATGACTATGCCCGGAAGTACAATGCAGAAAACCTTTTGAAGCTTGCCAATAGCGGTGTAAAGGCTGAAGCAATGATTCCAAGCTATCCAAGCATTACATTTCCCAACCACTGGAGCTTAATTACAGGACTTTATCCATCTCATCATGGTCTGATCGATAATTTTTTCTACGATTACAAGAGAAAAGAAGGATATGCGATGAGTAACAAAAAAAATGCTGAAGACGGAAGCTGGTATGGAGGAACTCCGCTTTGGGGACTTGCCGAAAAACAGGGAATGGTATCAGCCTCTTTAATGTGGGTAGGATCTGCCAGTGATGCAGGAGGAATGAGACCTACTTATTATTATCCATATCATGAGAAATTCACACCTTCTGAAAAAGTTGAAAAGGTGGTAAACTGGCTGAAATTACCGGAAGATAAAAGACCTCATTTTATTTCATTGTATTTTCCTGAAGTGGATGGGAGCGGACATCATTACGGTCCTGATGCTAAAGAAACTGAAAATGCAGTACATCTGATAGATCAGGCTGTTGGCGATCTTGTTCAGAAAGTAAACGGCCTTGGCTTAAAAGATGTCAATTTTGTTTTCGTTTCAGATCATGGGATGATCAAAGTAGACGGTGGCGCACCTCTTGAAATTCCGGCTGTTCTTTTTGATAAAAACAGATTCGATTTTTATAATTCTCAGACTTTGCTAAGAGTTTATGTTAAAAATCCGGATGAGGTAAAAAAGGTGTATAAAGAACTGAAAGCCGGTAAAACAGGTGATTACGAAGTATATCTTGATAAAAAACTTCCAAGATATCTGCATTTTGCAGCCAGAGATGATCAATACAACAGAATCGGACAGATTTTACTGATCCCGAAAGCCCCTAAGATTTTTCTGGAAAAAGGCAAGAAAACTTCGGTTGGAAAACATGGTTACAATCCTAAAACTGTTCCGGAAATGAAAGCCACATTCTTTGCATGGGGACCGGAATTTAAAAATAACCTGACTATCGGAGAGTTTGCCAATATCAATGTCTATCCTTTGGTGGCAGAAATTTTAGGACTGAAAATTGATCAGCCTATCGATGGCAAGCTTAAAGTTTTAAAGGAAACACTGAAAGAGAAAAAATAATCTTAAGGATTAAAAAATAATAGTAAACGAGTTTCGGCGCACCTTTGGTGCGCCGAAACTCGTTTAATTTATCTTGTTACAAGATAAAAGAAATTAAAATCTGGAAGAAAACTCCTTCGCAAAATCTTCCAATTTAACACTTCCTGTCACAGGAGAACCGTGATCAATAAAATCTTTTTGCACAACCCCTGTTCTGATTCCTCTACCCATTTCAACATACAGTTTAGCCATATCTTCGGGTAATCCGGCCTGAAGCATTCCGTTTAAAGACTCTTCATCAGAGAATTCTACCCATGGAAGCTCAGGTTTATCAACTGAAGTTCCCAGAACCTTTGCAAAATCCGAGGCTGTTCTTACATCACTCACAATATAACGGATATTGTTGGTATTTCCTCCTTTTACCAGTTCTTCAGCAGCTGCTTTGGCAATATCATTGGGATGTACAATGGGTATTTCAACACTTGCAGGATAATTTGCCCCAATGATTCCTACATTTTGAATTAATGGAATATCGTTGAAAAAATTATTGTAAAAATATCCTGCCCTTAAAAAAGTAAAAGAGGTATTTTCTACTTCATTATACAATTTCTCAATATTATGAAGACCTGCGATAGGGCCATTTTCTACGGGAGATTCTGCTCCTACGCTGCTTAACATTACTGCTCTTTTTACATGGGCTTTTTTCAAAGCTTCCGCATAATTTTTTCCTGCATTGGTTGTGTTTTCCACAATCTTATCCGGACTGATCGCGGGAGGTGTCATTACAAAAACAGCATCAGCTCCTTCAAATGTCTCAGTTAAAAAGTTAACATCTGTGATAGATCCTATGGCCGGGGTTGCTCCCAAAGATTCAATATCCTGTTTTCTGTCCTCATTGCTGCTTATAACAGTAACAGTATGCCCTTCGGCAATTAATTGTTGGGCTAATGGTTTAGCTACATTTCCTAATGATCCTGTGATTACGATTTTCATATGTAAATATTTTTTTATTTCTGGGAACAAAGTTATATTTGTACTTACTTTTATACAAGTACTTACCCTAAAGTATGTAGATATGACAGCTATCAAAGAGAGTTCAACCATTCAGGAGAATAAAAAGACAGTACAGGATTGTCCGGTAATGTATGTTATGGAAAGAATCGGAGGATTTTGGAAACCTATTATCCTGTTTAATCTTTCCACAGGAGAAAAGAGATACAGCGAATTGAAAAAAGCAATTCCTGCCGTAACAGAGAAAATGCTGATTCAACACTTGAAGCAGCTTGAAGCAGATGGATTAATTGTCAGAACGGCAAAGCCTGTCATTCCTCCACATGTTACTTATAAATTAAGTGAAGCCGGTAATGAACTGGCTCCCGTTATTGATGCGATGGCTGCCTGGGCTTTTCAGGATATGGAAAGGAATGATAACAAATATGCTGAAGGAAACAGATATATCACCAATCAGGATCAGAATGCTTTTAGCCGGAATCTGAAAAAATAAAAACAGGCGCTTCAATCTGAAGCGCCTGTTTCTGCTAATATTCTATAGAAGATTATAAAGACTGCATATCAATAACGAAGCGGTATTTTACATCGCTTTTCAGCATTCTTTCATAGGCCTGGTTAATATCCTGCATCTTAATCAGTTCAATATCAGAAACAATATTGTGTTTTCCACAGAAATCCAACAGTTCCTGAGTTTCTGCAATACCTCCAATCAAAGATCCTGCAACAGAACGGCGTTGGAAGATCATCGGTCTCGTACTTACCTGCGTTTCCTGGAATTCACCTACGAATCCTACAAGAACCAGAGTTCCGTTCAGAGAAAGAGTCTGCATATAAGGATTGATGTCGTGCTCATAAGGTACCGTATCAATGATAAGATCAAATTTACCCTTTACAGCATCCATCTGTGAATCATCGGTAGAAATTACTACGTGATCTGCTCCAAGCTGTTTCGCATCATCTGTTTTTCCCGGAGTTCTTGAGAATAGAGTAACTTCCGCTCCCAATCCTTTTGCTAATTTAATAGCCATGTGTCCTAAACCGCCTAACCCTACAACTGCAACTTTTGAACCCGGGCCGGCGTTCCAGTGTCTTAACGGTGACCACGTGGTAATTCCGGCGCATAGAAGAGGTGCTACTGCTGCCAGATCCAGATTTTCCGGTACACTTAAAACAAAATGTTCGTCAACCACTACTTTTTGGGAATATCCTCCAAAAGTATGGCCGCCTAGATGTTTATCTTTTCCGTTATAAGTCCCTGTAAATCCATTCTGGCAATATTGTTCCAAATCGTGTTTGCAGCTGTCACAATGTCCACATGAATCTACCATGCATCCTACAGCCGCAAGATCTCCTGCTTTAAATTTTGAAACCTCGCTTCCTACTTTTGTAATTCTTCCCACAATTTCATGACCCGGAACTACAGGATACAAAGACCCGCCCCAGTCGTTTCTTGCAGTATGAAGATCAGAGTGGCATACCCCGCAGTATAGAATTTCAATTTCTACATCTTTTGCGGTGACTTCTCTTCTTTCAATATTCATTTCTTTCAGATCTGCTGTGGTAGACTCTGCTCCATAAGCTTTTACTGTAATTGTACTCATTTTTATATTTAGTTTATTTAGGATAAATTATAATGTTTTTCATTCGTTATGATCTTGTTGCTTTACAATCCGTTGTCTATCTGCCGTTCGGAGTGGAAATCCATAACGATACAAAAGTGGAAACTTTTCAATAAACCATACTTATACAGATTACCGAATTACTTACCAATTTTACAGGCACTATTTCAGTTATAAAGGAAAGTGGTAATTTTGAATAGAATTAAAAATATACTTCATGGAAAATCAGGAGGTTGAAATCTATAATAGTGTCTCGGAATATAATAAAATGGCCAATCATGAAACCCTTCATCCGTTGGTCAGTATTATTGATTTTTCAAAATCCGATCTTATCTGTCAGCATAAAAGAAAATTCGGCTTTTATACCGTTTTTCTGAAAGATGTCATGTGCGGAGACATGCTGTATGGAAAGCATAGCTACGACTATCAGGAAGGAACACTGGTTTTCATTGCTCCAGGACAAACCTATGGAATCTATAACAAAGATAAATTTGTTCAGCCTGCAGGCTTTGCTTTGATTTTTCATCCTGATTTAATAAAAGGAACCAACTTAGGGAAGAATATGAAAGACTATTCCTTCTTCTCTTATGATGTGCATGAAGCCTTACACCTCTCAGAAAAAGAAAGGGAAGTGGTACTGGACTGCTTTAAAAATATTAAGCTGGAACTGGAACAGGCTATTGATAAACACAGTAAATCTTTAATTGTTAATAACATTGAGCTGTTCCTTAATTACTGCATGCGTTTTTACGACCGTCAGTTTATTACCAGAGATCATATCAACCAGGGAGTGATCGGGAAATTTGAAAATCTGGTTGATGATTACTTAAAATCCGAGGACCCGAAAAATATTGGTTTTCCCATGGTCAATTATTTTGCAGAAAAACTGAACCTGTCTGCCAATTATTTCGGTGACCTGATTAAAAAAGAATTAGGTATTTCCGCCCAGGAATTTATCCACAATAAGCTTATTGATGTAGCTAAAGAACAAATTCTGGATCAGGAAAAAACAATCAGTGAAATTTCCTATGATCTAGGGTTTAAATATCCGCAGCATTTTACGAGACTTTTCAAAACCAAAGTTGGTATTTCTCCGAGTGAATATAAAACCCTGAACTAGTTTTTTAACACGAATAACACTAATCTTTTCACGAAAAACACAATAATTATTAGTGGATATTAGTGCGCTTATTTGTGATATTCGTGTTTAGATTATTTTTTTAACACAAATAACACCAATCTTTTCACGAAAGGCACAATAATTATTAGTGGATATTAGTGCACTTATTTATGACATTCGTGTTTAGATTATTTTTTTAACATGAATAACACTAATCTTTTCGCGAAAGACACAATAATTATTAGTGGATATTAGTGCGCTTATTTGTGATATTCGTGTTTAGATTATTTTTTTAACACAAATAACACCAATCTTTTCACGAAAGGCACAATAATTATTAGTGGATATTAGTGCACTTATTTATGACATTCGTGTTTAGATTATTTTTAACACGAATTACACTAATCTTTTCATGAAAGACACAATAGTTATTAGTGGATATTAGTGCACTTATTTGTGACATTCGTGTTTAGATTATTTTTTTAACATGAATAACACTAATCTTTTCGCGAAAGACACAATATTTATTAGTGAATATTAGTGCGCTTATTTGTGACATTCGTGTTTAAATTATTTTTAACACGAATGACACTAATCTCTTCACCAATTGAAACAATAATTATTAGTGAATATTTGTGCACATATTCGTGACATTTGTGTTTAAATACTTACATTTAAAAAGAAAAGTTTTTCACAGTTTTAAAGATGACACCAAATCAGCAAGACACTACTGTTTTTAATACCAGGTTCGGGAAAATTACAGCACTAAAAGAAGAAGGAATTATCAGGATTAAAAGTATCCGGTATGCCCACTCTGAAAGATTTAAAAAACCGGTTGCTGTAGAAGCTTCTTTATCTTCAATCATCATTTCTCCGGAAAAAACTCCGGTTTGCCCGCAGGCTTTAAGTCCACTTGTTGAAAAAATGATTGGAGCGACTCCTGTTGAAAGTTTTGAACCCGATGAATCTACCCAATACCTTTCCATAACCCGGCCTGAGACAATTTCTGAAAATGAAAAACTTCCTGTCGTGGTTTGGATCCATGGAGGTTCCCATGAAATAGGCTGTGGCGATCTTGCTACTGCTGATCCTGCTGAATGGGTGAAAGAACAGCATATTATTGTTGTTACGGTTTCATATCGTCTGGGACTTTTCGGTTTCCTGGGAGGAGATGAAAAAAGACCTGCCAATCTAGGGCTGTTAGATATCATTGAAGCTTTGAAGTGGATTAAAAAATATATTGCAGATTTCGGAGGAGATGAAAATAATATGACTCTTTTAGGGCAATCTTCCGGAGGTGATGCCATCGCCCATTTGATGATTTCGGAAGGCGTTGAAAACCTGTTTCAACGTTTGATTATCCAGAGCGCTCCTCTGGGCTTACGTCATAAAAGACAGAAAATGTCTGCAGAATTTCTGAAAAAAACTGAAGTATTGAAAGATGAAACCGATGTTTTAAAAATGATGGAGGAATATAAGACATTCGTTCCTTCAGTAATAAAATATGGTTTGAAAGCAGCAATGCCTTTTGGTACGCAGTATGGATTCTTTCCTTTGTGTAAGGAAGAAGAGTCGGTGGAGATGTGGAAAAAAAATGCCCGGAAATATGATGTTTTGATTGGATTGAATAATGATGAAACCGCATTTTATCTCAAGACATCAGAAGCTTTAAATAAATATTTCGGAAAAGGATTGGGACTAAAGATTATGGATAAAACTGTTGAAAAGACTACAGAATTTATCTATGGAGCTCCGGCAAGGCAATTTGCTGAAAATCTGGCAGATGCCGGCGGAAATGTTTACCTGTTTAGAATTCATTCAAAACTGAAAGATAATCATATCGGGGCACCGCACTGCATTGATCTTCCTTTAATTTTTGGCAATGAAGCCGCCTGGAAATCTTCTGAATTGCTGAAAAATATTCCCTGGAGCCGCATTCATGAGAACGGGAAAAAACTGAGAGCGCTCTGGGCAGAATTTGCGCGCACCGGAAAAATAGCTGATACCTCAGAAAGACCGGAAATCCTGGAACTCCGAAAGATATAACTGCACATCAGCTTACCAGGACCTCTCAACTTAATTGATATTCATTAAAGACTTAGACATTCCTCTCCTGTGGAGGGTGGCGAAAATTCAAAGAATTTTGGACGTGATGGTACACCGAAGTATCAATACTCGTTTTCAATAATATAAATTTTATATATTGATTTATATTTTTAGTGTAAAACTTTCATTCATAATTATAGTTTTTAATGTATATTTAATAACTAAACCATAAAAAAATAATAATTATGAAAACAAACAAAGATTTCAAAGTAAAAAAACTTAACCGTCAGGAGTTGAAGAGCTTAAAAGCCGGAGATATCAACAGAGGCAGAGTGTGCTGTACTTCAAACGAAGACGGACAATGCTGTGAATGGGCTAAAGATATCTGGTACTGCCAGTATATCTATTGCTAAATACAGTCTGATAAAATATAAGGCATACATAATTATCATGTATGCCTTTTTATGTATAGAAGTTTATTTTATTCCGGGATCCAGACGCTTACATTTCCCGCCGGAACAGGAAAGTTGCCCCAGCCATTTTCATCAATGATCACTTTGTCTTTACATCGTTTCAATAAATCTTTAAATTTTTTCCCGGCGTAAAGTGTTCCGACCTCCATAGGCTTATTATAAGCATCTTTATTACTTAAGACTACGGCACAGCCTGTATGATCATCGTCTCCTGTACGAACCCACCCGAGACAGTTGGCGTCCTCAAAATAATCATGCTGATCACCATAAGCGTGATCTTTTCTTGCCTTTAACAGCTCTTCAATACCATCTATTTTGGGCATGAATATTTCCTGGTCATTACCTTCTCTGTCTTTATCCACATAATGAGCTCCGTAGAGATCAGGATAAAACACACATGGATAGCCATCTTTTCTCAATAAAATAAGTGCATAAGCAATAGGTTTGAACCAAGGCTCTACAGGAGCTTCGAGATCCTGTAATGGCTGTGTATCATGATTGGCTACCAAACTCACAGAATGCATGGGGTCTGCCTGGGTAAGAGTTTCATCGAAAATCCGTCTGAGATCATAAGAACTCCCTTCTCTGGAAGCTGTATGAAAATTATTCTGTAACGAACTGTCGAAAAGACTCATGCAGCCTTCTGTCACCTCAATGTATTTCTGGAGAAGATGAAGATATCCCGGAGCCCAGTATTCTCCAACGGCGAAAATATCTTTTCCTGAATTGGAGCGTAACAGCGTAAGCCATTCTTTGTAAAAATCAAAAGAAATATGTTTTAAAGCATCCAGTCTCACTCCGTCAAAATCTGTCTGGTCAAAATACCATTTTGACCAATTGTTGAGTTCTTCCCGTACAAAAGGATTCCGGTGCTCGATGTCATTATACATCAGGTAATCATAATTTCCTTTTTCATCATCAATCATTTCTTCCCAGTCATTTCCATATTCAGATTGGATTTTAAAGATATGAGAGTCCATACCTTCGGCGTAATCCACACCACTGAAACAGGTAAAATTCCATTCAAAATCAGAATATTTTTTTCCTCTTCCGGGAAAGGTAAATTTGGTATAAGACTCTATTTCGATGACATCAGAGATTACTTTCTCTCTGTTTTCTTCGTCTACTTTTACTACTTTGAATTTTTCCAGTTCGTCACCGCCTGCTTTATGCCCCAGAACAATATCTACAATCACTTGTATATTGTGTTTTTTTAAGGCTTTAATAGCTTTGATATAATCGTTTTTGGTGCCGTATTTTGTGGGAATGGTTCCTTTTTGATCAAACTCTCCTAGATCATACAGGTCGTAGGCATCATATCCTATCGAATATCCGCCGTTTGTACCTTTATAAGCTGGAGGAAGCCATGCAGATGTTATTCCAAGTTTTGCTAAATATCCGGCCTGTTTTTCGGCCTCTTTCCATAACTTTCCGTCTCCTTCAGAATACCAGTGGAAAAACTGGATCATGGTTGGGTTCATACATTTACTGATTTGGTGGATACAATTTAGTAAAAAAATATGACCTAGTCACTTTCAAATTCTTCAAACGGGATTTTTAGTTGAACAGAAACCTGCTTTTTTTCTTCTGTGTTCAGATGAGAAAGAGATAATCCTAATAAGCGGACCGCCTTATCGAAAGGCCGAAGTTCCCATAGTTTTTTTCCGGTAGTAAAATACTGTTCAGGAGAAGAAAAATATTCTTCCTTTGTGATACTTCTTGTGAAAAGAGAGAAATCTTTATACTTTATTTTTAATGTTAAAGTCCTTCCGAGAATATTGTTTTTCTGTAATCTCTGATGAAGTTCCTGTGCCAGACTTTCCAGTTTTTCATTAATCTGCTGTTCATCCAGAAGATCTTCAAAAAATGTTCTTTCCACCGCTACACTTTTCTGAATCCGGTGAGGTTTTACCTCAGAAGTATGAATACCGCGCACCACGTTATAATAATGCTGGCCGGACTTTCCAAAAATTCTTATCAGATCTTCAAGAGATTTCTTTTTTAAATCTTTTCCTTTATAAATTCCTAAACTAAACATTTTGTTAGCCGTAACCTTTCCTACACCATAAAATTTTTCTACAGGCAATTCTTCCAGGAATTCTTCCATCTTATCCGGGTGGATTGTTTTCTGGCCATTGGGTTTATTGATATCGGAAGCTACTTTAGCCAGGAATTTATTGACCGAAATTCCTGCAGAGGCTGTCAGCCCGGTCTGTTCAAAAATTTTCTGACGGATTTCTTTGGCGATGAGGTTGGCAGACTCCATTCCCTTTTTATTTTCGGTGACATCAAGATACGCTTCATCCAATGATAAGGGTTCTACCAGATCCGTATATTCATAGAAAATTTCCCGGATCTTTTTCGAAATTTCTTTATACCTGGCAAAGCGGGGAGGAACAAAAATAAGCTGCGGGCATTTTTCTTTGGCAGTCTTACTGGGCATGGCAGAACGAACACCATATTTTCTGGCTTCATAGCTTGCGGCAGCAACAACACCTCGATGCTGTCCACCTACAGCGATGGGCTTACCTTTCAGTGTAGGATTATCATGCTGCTCCACAGAAGCATAGAATGCATCCATGTCCACGTGAATAATTTTACGAAGAGGCAAAGAAAAATCCATATACAAAGATATGGATTCATTTATTGACGGTAAATTTTTTGTAGAAGGGAAGTCTGAAGCTGGGAGAGGGAAGTTAATGAGGACAATATAGAAATTGATGACCTGTTTATTGAAAATTAATAAAAAAAATCACAGGCTTCTTAGTGCATAAACTACTTCCAGCTTCAATCTTCCAGCTTCCTGCATTTTACTCCTTCAGTCTCATGGTGAGCAGATGCGGCTCAAAACCTGCTTTTTCATAAGCTTTTACAGCAGATTCATTCTGAGCATATACATCCAGTCTTACTTCATTCATTCCTCTGGATTTCGACCATGAAATAAGTTCATCGGTAATCACTTTATTGATTCCTTTTCCACGATGTTCAGGCCTGACGTACATAAAACCTAAATAGGCATATTCTTTAAACTGATAGTAATCTTTCTCTGCTTTTTTAATCAGGGCATATCCTGATGCAATAATCTCATTATTTTCTTCTGCAACAATTACTGTCGCATCCGGAGACTGTATCAGATGTTTTAAATCATAATAATGAATCTCTCCTTCAATAAGGGTACTGTTGAATGGTCTTTCAGCAGTCACAATGCCCTGTTCAAATTCTAAAAGAGTTTTTAAATCCTGTTCTGTAGCTTCTCTTGTGATCATGGTGTTATATAAATAAAATGTTAAAACTCATTGAAAGCAGATCATTTCCAATGAGTTTTTATGTTTTAAAGTTAATGGCAACTATTTTAAAAGTTGGTCGATGGTTTGTTGAATCTCAGGATCTTCAGGTGATATTGCGTAATATTTTGCAATCGAGGATTTCTGATCGATGACTATATATCTTGGGATCCAGTTAAGATCTACATAATTATTAAAATCATTTTTCCAGCCTGTGGAAAACCAATAGTTTTCTTTGTGTTTCATATCAAATCTTTCAAGACTTTTTTCAAACCCTTCTTTTGAACGGTCTAATGACAGAAATACAAAATCGATATTCTTGTTTTTTTCTTCCAGTTCCTTAGCTTTTGGAAGTGCGTTTAAACAGTCTCTGCACCATCCTGCCCAGAAATCAATAACTAAAACTTTTCCTTTATGCTGATCAAGAATCTGCTGTATGGTCACACTTTTTCCATCTTCATCTTCCAGTTTTTGCTGTAAGGCTTCTTTTGAAAATCCTGTTTTAAGGACAGCAGGGACTTTTTGTGAATAACTTATCCCAAAAATTCCCATCATAAAAATTAATATCAACTTTTTCATCTCGTACAATTTCATTTATACAAATCTAAACAATGGATAGCAATCTGAGATTGATTTCTTTGGAATTAGTAAAAATTTATAATATTGATGGACTCTATGGGAAGGAAAGAGGATGTCTGGAAACCACCCCTTCAAAGGAGAAGAATGTTACGTCTTCAGTTGTACTATGGGGTTATTTCTACTGATAATTTTTAATCAGGCCTTTGACAACAGCAATTACATTGGGCATTGCTTTGTTGGCGGCATTCAATACTTCTTCATGGGAAACGGCGAAAGCAATATCCGGTCCGCCCAGATCTGTGATCACTGAAATACAGAACACGTCCATTCCCATATGTCTGGCAACAATAACTTCAGGAACAGTGCTCATTCCTACCATATCTCCGCCAATGGCTTTGATCATTCCATATTCTGCAGGAGTTTCAAAAGTAGGGCCTTGCAGAGCCACATAAACTCCCTGGTGTATTTTAATATGCTGATCAGCAGCGGCATGTTCCGCTGTTGCAATCATTTTTTTGTTGTAAGGTTCGCTCATATCCACAAAACGTGGTCCCAGCTCATCAATATTTTTTCCACGAAGCGGGTGCTCAGGCATCATATTGATGTGATCTTTCAGAATAACGATATCTGCAACGCTGTAGTCTGGGTTTACGCCTCCGCAGGCATTCGAAAGAATAAGATTTTGAATTCCAAGCAGATGAAAAACTCTTATCGGGAAAGTGACTGTTTCCATTGAATGTCCTTCATAGTAATGGAAACGTCCGCTCATCATCAGTACTTTTTTTCCTTCCAGCTTTCCGTAAACTAGTTTCCCGGTGTGGCCGGCTACTGTAGTTTGCGGAAAATGAGGAATGTCTTTGTACTCTAAAACGTGGATCGGTTCTACTTCATTTTGTAATTTCCCCAGTCCCGATCCTAAAACAACTGCAAAATCAGGAGTTTCCTGGATGATATTTTTGATAAAATCTGCAGTTTCTTTAATTTTTTCTAACATAATCTAAGATGATTTGATTGAATTCTTCTTTCTTATCAATCAATACATTGATAGGCCAGTAGTAAACAATTTCTCTAAGATAGTCAAAAGTTTTCAGACGTACGTAATCTTTCTCTGTGGTTAATATCAGTTTATATTCTCCTAATTTTTTATACTCCGCAAGGATTTTTTTTATATCATCATCCGTAAAATTATGATGATCTCTGAACTTTAAATGTTTTACCCTTTTTGAAAATTTTGCCAGATGCTCCAGAAGCGGTTTCGGATTGGCAATTCCGGTGATCAGTAAAATATCGTAATAATTCAGGTTGTTATCCGGAAGCATTTTATCTTTTCCATATACATTTTCGTCGTAACCGATGGAAGAAAAGAATACTTTTTGTCCATATGAAGGTTTTATTCTTGAGATATAATACCTTTTTGTTTCCTCTGTCAGTTCATCAGGACATTTGCTGACCATAATAATGTCGGCTCTTTTGTATCCTGAACGGGATTCTCTGAGGTCTCCGGCTGGAAGAAGGTAATCCTTGAAAAACGGATCATTAAAGTCGGTCATCAAAATATTGAATCCTGCCTTGATCGCTCTGTGCTGCATGGCATCATCCAATACGAGAACCTCCAGATCCATATCGCTGATCACTTTTTTGGCACCCGGAACACGATCTTCGGAAACTGCAATGACAAAGCGGTTTTTAAAACGCTCAAAAAGCTGCATTGCTTCATCACCCACCATTTTGTAGTTACTTTCGTAATTGGTTACTTCGTAGCCTTTGGTCAGCCTTCCATAGCCTCGCGAAAGCACACCGGTTCTGTAATGTTTGGATAGAAACTGGGCAAGATACATCACCATGGGCGACTTTCCGCTTCCGCCCACAGAAAGGTTCCCGACATTGATTATCGGAGTCTTGAATTTCGTCGACTTAAAAATTCCCAGATCATACATTGTGTTTCGGATACCCGTTACCAAATGATAACCGAGGGAAAAAGGATAAAGGTACCATCTTTTCATACGTTTGCAAAAATAGGAATTTTCATAAGCATAGATGTAATATTCTCAAAGACTTTTCAACAAATATTTCGTTAAATTAAAGTATTTTTGTGGAGTTATTACAATACTTTGAGATACTTTATTGAATTTTCTTACAACGGAAAGAATTATTTCGGCTACCAGATACAGCCGGATGCTATTTCTGTACAGGAAGAACTAGAAAAGGCGCTGTCTACAATTTTGCGCGAAGAGATTAAAACTACGGGAGCAGGAAGAACAGATACGGGAGTTCATGCTAAAAAGATATTTGCCCATTTTGATACGGAAAAAGAGTTGGATGACCAGCTTCCCCGAAGGCTGAACAGTTTTCTTCCGCCTGATATTTCCATTAAAAGGATTTTTCCTGTAAAAGATGATTTCCATGCCCGTTTTGATGCGACATACAGAACTTATGAATATTATATCTCCCTGGAAAAAAATCCGTTCACGCAGGAATCTGCCTGGCAGCACTGGAAACGTTCTCTGGATGTTGATGCAATGAATGAAGCGTGCAAAATTCTTTTTGAATATGAAGATTTTACCAGTTTTGCAAAATTAAAAACTGACAACAAAACCAATATCTGTAAAATTTACAAAGCAGAATGGGAGCAGAACGGAGCGGAACTTAAATTCACAGTTTCTGCGAATCGCTTTTTAAGGAATATGGTTCGTGCTATTGTCGGAACAATGGTAGAAATAGGAACCGGAAAACTGAAACCTGAAGATCTCCGTAAAGTAATTGAAGATAAAAACCGTAACGCTGCAGGAACCTCAGCACCGGGACACGGACTGTATCTGGTGGATGTAGGCTATGAATTTTAAATAAAACAAAAAAAAACAAATAATCATGTTATCAATTTTTATTCTTATCGGTGCTTACCGGTATTATGCACAATTAGCAGAAAGGTTTGGAAAAACAAAGTGGCAGTATGGTGTTCTGGCTATTGGTATTTATTTAGGAACCCAGCTTTTGTTAGGTTTTGCTTACGGGATGTATCTGGGTATTACAGATCCTGAATCCGCAGAAAATGTAAATTATACAGGATTTTCCGCAGTGAATATCGTTGGCTGGTTAATCTCTATTGTTGCCGTTTGGGGAGTTTATAAATTCCTTGAAAATAAATTGATCAAAGAAAGATCTGTAAAACCAATAGTCGAAATTGACGAAATCGGGAAGACTTCTGAATAAGATCTTATATACTGAAGTGGATGCAAAAGAATGGTTAATATATTCATTTTGTAAATGGCTGGTATCTGAAACTTTCTATGACGATTTGCAAAAGTTGTAAAGGCAGTCCGGGTATAATGTCTTATTTTTGCATAGAATTTATATTTTAATTCTATCTTTCGATTCGTACAATGAAAAAACAAGATACCTGGGGGATTATAAAAAGGCTGTTCTTTATCGGAATGAAATTTCGTTCTTGGTTCATCCTTACCCTTATCATTTCTATATTTCTTTCGATAGTTTCTACTTACAGGCCTTATCTTACCATGCAGGTGGTGGATAATGATATAACAAAGCTTCATGATAAGGCTTTGATGATGAAACATATCTATATCCTTGTGGGATTGGTATTTGCTGAGACGATTTTAAACTTTTTCCTGGTTTATTTTTCAAATTTCATCTCACAGAATGTGATCAGGGATATCAGAGAGCGTTTGTATGCTAAACTGATTTATTTCAAGACTTCATTTTTTGATAAAACCCCGATCGGGCAGCTGGTAACCCGTGCAGTAGGTGATGTGGAAACAATTGCTACTGTTTATACAGACGGTTTCCTGATGGTATTCGGGGATATCCTGAGAATTCTGTTTGTATTGGTCATGATGTTCAGTACCAATGTTCACCTGAGTTATATTACACTGGCTATCTTACCTTTGATGGTAGTGATTACGAGATTCTTCCAGAAAAGACTGAAAAAAGCTTTCGGAGATGAAAGAAACTGGACGGCCAATCAGAATTCTTTTGTACAGGAAAGACTTGCCGGAATGCCAATTATCCAGGTATTCAACAGACAGGAAGCAGAGTTTAAGAAATTTGATGATATCAATATTACCCTCAAAGGGGCGTTGCTGAGAACCGTATTTATTTTCTCTCTTTTCTTCCCCGTAGTAGAACTTATTTCATCATTATTTATAGGATTTATCCTTTTCTATGGTGGTTATATTACCATCAGTGCCGGAGTGGTCATTGCATTCATTCAGTATATTTCTATGCTGATTCGTCCTTTGAGACAGATTGCAGACCGTTTCAATAATATCCAGCGGGGAATTGTAGGTGCAGAAAGAGTGCTGGGATTAATGGATGAAGAAAACTCAATGCCGAATAACGGAACAGTGAAGAAAGATCATTTTGCCGGAAAAATTGAATTCAGGAAAGTCCACTTTGCTTATGACGAAAAGCAGGAGGTACTGAAAGGGATTGACTTTAAAGTAAATCCGGGAGAAACGGTAGCTATCGTTGGAGCAACTGGTGCCGGAAAATCTACCATCATCAGTTTAATCACAAGGCTGTATGACATCAATTCCGGAAATATTCTGATTGACGATGTGGATTTAAAAGATTATGAGTTGTATAATCTGAGAAGCCATATCGGAGTTGTACTGCAGGATGTATTCCTTTTCCATGGAAGTATTTTTGAAAATCTTGCCTTCGGTGATGAGAGTATAACACTGGATAAAATAAAAGCAGGAGCGAGAGAAATTGAAGTTGATCAGTTTATCGAGCAGCTACCCGGCGGATATGATTATGTAGTGAGCGAAAGAGGTTCATCCATTTCTTTAGGGCAGAGACAGTTGTTATCTTTCCTGAGAGCTTATTTATCAGATCCGAAAATTTTAATTCTGGATGAAGCAACCTCTTCCATTGATCATGAAAGTGAAAAGCTGATCCAGAGAGCAACAGAAAAAATTACCAAAAACAGAACATCCATTATTATTGCTCACAGACTTTCCACCATTGAAAAGGCAGATAAGATCATTGTGATGGAGCATGGTAAAATTGTAGAGGAAGGCAAACATCTTGAGCTTTTGGATAAGAACGGATACTATGCAACGCTTTACAAAGCCCAGCTTCGCCATGAGGTAGAAATGGAGGAAGAAAAAGAATCATAATCCGTAAGGAATGATTCCAAGATCTTTTTTCCAGGCATCACCATATTTTTCTGTTAACGTTTTTGCAACAGCCAGGTTGTTTTCTTTGGCCTGTTTAGATATTTCATAGCTTATGATGCAGTTTTGGTAAAAAACTCCTGTATGGTATTTGTTTTTAAAATCTTCGTGGTTTTTAGACATGATACCGAACTGAATAAAGTAAGGAATGTTTTCTTCTTTTGCACCTGATTTTGGACCTTTCTGTTGTGTAAGCACTGTAATTTCTGTTTTCTGAGCAAACAGTAATCCTGAAAATGGTAATGCCATAAGTAAAAGCGCTAATCTGATTTTTTTCATGAGTATTGATTTGTAGGTATGATAGAGAAATAACCCAGAGGTTAAATCAACAAAAAAGAGAATCATTCTGGATTCCCTTTTTATTAATAAAATTTTGAAAACGGAATTGGATTTCAATCCTGAATTTTCAAATGCTTTTTAAAACTGCAGAATACAAAATTCTGAACTGTCTCAAAAGGAGTAATATGATCTTCTGTAATACACTTTATTTTTGTAAAACCAGCTTTGAATTTTTCAGCTAATGACTCTTCATCATACTGTTGAATATCCAGTCCGCTGCATTTGGTGGGACCGTTTTTAGAAAAAGTTCCGATAATCATAAAGTTATTTACATTCTTTTCTGCAATATCAATATATTTTGAAACCTGTTCCGGTTTTGTAAGGAAATGAAAGGCTGCTCTGTCATGCCAGATGTCATATTTTTCCGTAGGTTCAAAAGCAGTAATATCTGTAGCAATCCATTTTACTTTGTTAGCAGCATCTCCCAATCTTTCCTGCGCTTTTTGCAAAGCTTTGGCAGAAATGTCAAGAACAGTAATGTTTTCATAGCCTTCCTCAAGAAGAAAATCAACAAGGTTGCTGTCGCCGCCTCCGATATCGATAATGCTGGCATCTTTTCCCAATCCCGAAGATGTAATAAAGTCAAGTGATGTCTGAGGCTTTTTCTGTGTCCAGCTTACCTGGTCAGGATTTTTGGTTTCATATACGTTTTCCCAGTGGCTTTTGTTGTCGGAAGATATCATGATTCTTTTAATTGATTATTGATCTCTTCAAATTTATTAATTAATTCGTCAAGTTTGCCTTGCTGTTTTTTTATGGTTCGTGGTCTCAGATAAAACCAGTTGAAAGCAATCCAGGCTGAGGTTACAGCATAGGTCAGAATGGCTGATCCAAGAGTCATTCTTGATGTGTATTCATACATATAAAAGCATATTCCGAGAAACAGCATGATGAAATAGAGATTGAGTATGGTGGTCTGCATAAACTTCTGCTTATTTTTTACCACATACAAATTTTGGAGATATTCGTTATTTGATTGAGTCTGATCAATTTTGTAGAATACCATAAACATTTTGTTGTAGGCAAGCAGGAAAATAACCATTCCCAAAACAACAAGTACAATTCCTATTTTTGTCGTGATCATTTCAGGCTGGTAATGGTACCAGATGAAAAGAATCAATAAAGAAGTGGCAATTAATCCAATGTTAGCAAAGACCAGTCTGCGCAGATTCTGATTTCTGAATTTTTTCAGTTTACCGAGAAGCTCTTCCATATTGGGTTTGTTGGAAGTCTGCTGCTTCCATATATTTTTAAAGTCGATATTAGAATCCATTTTCTTTAAACTTTTGCGTTAATTTTTCTTTTATTCTGTGAATCTTTACCCGGATATTGGATTCTGAAAGTCCTACAATATGGGCTATTTCAGCCTGCTTTACCTCTTCCAGTTCCAGTGAAATGATGATCCTGTCCGTTTCCGGCAGTTGCGAAATATACTGGTAGAGCATTTGTATCTGAGGCTCCATGGATTCCTGCTTTTTCTCTTCCAGATTAACCGGTAAATCTGCTTTGGCAAATTTCTTTTCCTTTTCAATCTGCCGGAGACAGTTATTGGAAGCAATTCTGAAAATCCATGTTCCAATGCTGGATTCATTCCTGAATTTAGGGAGCTGCTGCCATACAATGATAAAGGTTTCCTGTGCAAGATCCTGTGCAAGTTCGGTGTCATTCACATATCCCATGCATAAACGGAATATCCTTTGCCAGTAGAGTTCGTATATCTCTTCAAAAACCATTATTTCGAAGATAAAAAGTTAGCAAGCTGGTTAAGATACCAATCCTTGTCATCATACATGATGAAATGCAATCCTTTTGAAGCATACTGCATATTGGCGTTTTTTAAATTCCTGTACTGGCTTTCAATTGTTGGCTTAAGGTTAACAAAAAACGATTCCAGAAGAATAAGAGAGGGACATTGTATATTTTTTATTTTTTCTCTGAGATCGGTATTGAAAAAGTCGCAGTACATTTTTGCAAATGTTTTTCGGTCTGACTTCACACTCCATCCGATTACAGTTTCCTGCATAGAAGGATCTGCCAGGAGACGTGGGATTGCCTGAGCCTGCATTTTTCGGAACTGCTCGTCGTTCATAGCGGTTAATTGAGTAATGGTAGATGAACAGTCATTATTTTCTTTTGAAGTGAAATTGGGGTCAGACATTGCTGCCAGGCACGGAAGAGCATCAACAATAATGATTTTACCTGCAAGTTCAGGATAATCGGCTGCGATAGCCAAGGCAAGGCCGCCTCCCATGCTGTGTCCGATGATGATGGGTTTATCAATTTTATTATTTCTGATATAAGCTGCGATTCCATTTTCCCAATCTTTAAAACTGGCTTCTGCCTGTGGTTTTGTTCCGGCAAACCCAGCCATCGTTAAAGTGTAACAAGTGAAGTTGTTTTCAAACTTTGCAGCCGTTTCACTCCATACATCTCCTGAAGAAGCAAATCCCGGAATAAAGATTAATGACTGGTTACCTTTTCCGCTTTTCTTTACTTCAAACGGATATGCTGTTTGCTGTCCAAATATGTTGCACACTGCTAAAAAAAATAACATGATGATCAGAAGGAATGTAAATTTTTTCATGATTTCTAAAGTTTTAAGGTTTATTTGTCTTTTAGAGACGAACCTTTAAAAAATGTTACACAAAAATTTATTTTTTATGAAAAAAAATATTTCTCCTTCTCCGAAACCCTTATATTCAGGGCAAAACCATATGGAATTTATTTTATAAAAATTAATGGCTCGTATTATTCAATAATAAAAATTATTAACAATGAATCCTGTTAATCTAATATTCTTCCATAGAATCTGCTGATGTCAAAATAAAATCCCGGCACTTTATATTTACCTTTTTCAAACTCCTGATAATCGCATTTTCCTTTAAGGCTTTGTGATTGGGTCTCCATCTGGAACCTGTTGAGCAATACATATTCATCAGTTACAGAAATAACATGAAAGCCTGTTTCACATGTCAATCCATCACCGGAAGTCAGAATAGCGTTTAATAAGCCGTGAAAATTCCCAGCAATTTTTTCAGCAGTGGCGTCATCATTGTTTAAGTGATACAGATAAGCAAGATAATTCATTGCACGCAGATCCAGCGGATTTTCATCCAAAGCATCCAAAAACAGTTTGATTCCTTTTGAGAGATCTTTTTGTGAAATACCTTCACCACGATAATATTTGGCTACTTCTTCTGCTTTCTTGCCGATCTTATAGGGATGATATTCTTTTTGAAAGGTATAGCCGAAATACAGATGACGATATTGGCTGCCTGTAAGAAGCGTATCATTCTGTTTTAATCTCTTTAAAAGTTTCGGATAGTAGAATTCCGAGTTTTTATCTTCAATATTTTTTTGAATGGCAGCATAATCCGGTGCTTTGAATTCCATTTTCTGACCGTGCAGAAAAGTGAGCATTGTTAAAAAGAATAATGAGAAAAATGCTTTAATAATCATGGTTTGTATAATGTTGTTGCAATTTTTTATAAAGCTAAAAATACGAAATATGTATTAATCGAATATTATTAACTGACAATCTGTAAAAAAAATGATAAAATATTGTAAAAGTGTTACTTTGTGTTAATAAATTTACTAACTTTATTCGGAATTTGAGAAGTTACCCCTAATATTTGAAGGGGTAAATGGAATTTTTAACTAAAAAATCAAAAATATTAATGAGCAGTAGTATCCAAGATGAATTTAAAGTCTTCAAAGACGAATTGAGAAAGTTGAATATTGAAGTACAGAAAGTAGTAAAAGTAGGAAACGGCAGTATGGATTTCCATGAGGTTTTCTATAAATCGCCAAGATATCAGGAGGTAAAAAGCATATATGTCCAGCGTCATAATCTGGACAGTATGATTGAAAAATTTAAACAGGCCTATCATTAAAATAGAAATAGCGCCGCAGAGAACCTGCGGCGCTATTTTTTATAAAGCTCTGAAATTTTAATCCTTATCCAGGGTAGAGATCTTTTTAGTATCCTTCATTCCGATATAAACAATAAGCGAAAAGAGAATACATCCGGTAATGTACCAGTAAAAATACTCTTCAGAACCAATTTTCTTAAACCAAAGTGCAATATATTCTGCAGTTCCTCCAAATACTGCCACGGTAATAGCATAAGGAAGACCTACGCCAAGTGCACGGATTTCAGAAGGGAAAAGTTCTGCTTTTACTACTGCGTTGATGGAAGTATAGCCGCTTACAATAATTAATGCAGCCATGATCAGGAAAAATGCACTCCATATTGAAGTGGTAGTGCTGAGGGCTGTAAGCAGCGGAACCGTACATAAAGTTCCCAGTATTCCAAATCCTAAAAGGAGCGGTCTTCTTCCTATTTTGTCCGAAAGTGCTCCAAATACAGGCTGAAGGCAGGCAAATATAAATAAGGAAATAAAAGAGACCAGTGTAGACTCTTCCTTAGTAAGATGCACGGTATTCACTAAAAATTTCTGCATATAAGTGGTGTAGGTATAAAATGCCAGTGTTCCTCCTAATGTAAGACCTACAACAGTAAGTAAAGCTTTGGGGTGTTTCAGTAACTCCTTTACCGTTCCTTTTTTCTTTTCACTCACTTCTTTTTTATTTTCAAAAGCTTCGGTTTCATGGAGGTTAGCCCGAAGATACAATGCGATAATAGAAAGCATAGCCCCGATCACAAAAGGGATTCTCCAGCCCCATTCTTCAAGCTGGGACTCTGTCAGCAGCAATTTCTGCAAAATAAGCTGAATTCCTAAAGCAATCAGCTGACCGCCAATTAAAGTGACATATTGAAAACTTGAATAAAATCCTCTTCTATCCTGTGTAGCCATTTCGCTGAGGTAAGTTGCGGAGACTCCGTATTCTCCACCAACACTTAAGCCCTGAAGCAGTCTTGCGAGTAAAAGTAATAAAGGAGCCAGAATGCCTATAGATTCGTAAGTTGGAGTAAGCGCTATCAGTAATGATCCGAAAGACATCAGCAGAACGGAAAGCGTCATGGCTTTTTTTCTTCCTATCTTATCTGCAATACTCCCGAACATCCAGCCGCCGATTGGCCTCATGAGAAAACCTACTGCAAATATTCCAGCAGTATTCATCAGTTGTGCATTAAGGTCAGAATCCGGGAAAAAGGAATGAGAAAAATAAATGGCAAAGGCAGCATACGCATACCAGTCGTACCACTCAACAAGATTTCCGATAGATCCGCCTATGATAGCCTTGATTCTTTGGCCGGTGGTGATTGAGGTCGAGTTCATAGTATAATTCCAGAAAGTTTTTTATGGGATTCAAGATACAAATTTCAGAAAAAAAATAAACCGTACTGATATAGAACGGTTTATATATTATACATGGTATATTTAAAATCTGTATCCTATCGAAAGTCCGCTTCTGAAACCTGCCCAGGGACCGTCAACTTTTATTCTGGCTCCATTGGCATTGGTTTCTACTGTATATTTTACAAACGGAATATCAAGGTTTTCAATTTCCTTTTTAAGCTGAGCCTGCATATCAGGAGTCAATACATAATCTGAGGTCATGGTAAAATCCCCTTTTCCACTTCCGTAATGGGCTCCGGCAATCCAGAAGTCAAGCACAAGATTCTGACTTCTTGTCAAAAAGAATTGTACTCCAACCATCAGTCCGCCGCTGTTTCCTTTGGTATCTCCCTGGCCTTTAATAGGGATCTGGTAGGTAACCCCACCCGGACCCTTATAATCATAATAAAAATCAAAAGTATTGGAAGTGACGCTGGAGTAACGGTAATAAGGCGCAAAATAAAATCCTTTGCCATATCCTTTACCGATGTAAAATCTTGGTTCAATGGTGAAATTGGTTGCTTTTACTCTAAGATTCTGGAATCTTTTCTCATCTTCATCTTTCAGAAAAGTATTAATGAAAGGCACTTTTCCTTCCGGCATAGTTCCAAAACCGATATTCACAGAAAACCACTGGTTGATGGCCCGTTCATAAGACAGATTGATATTTCTGAATGCATACGCCGTGACATTGGTTTTGATGATATTCATCTTTTCTGCCGAACTGTTGGGGATTTCCTGTGCCTCCAATTCGGAAAACAGAAAGCACGGAATTAATATAAGTAACTTTTTCATGACTTTATATTTTGCAGTGTAACGAATAATCAGCAAAAAACGGGCTGAATTTAACATAATAATTAAAATTTAAATGAAATTATGAATATTTTTTTAATGAGTTGTTATCAATGTAATAAACATAAGAGATGGGTTGTTTTAATGGTACAATTCATCTTCAGAAATGAAAAAAACTATATATACCATTTTCTTCCTTTGTGGAGCTTTCATATTCTCTCAGGAGAAGAAAAGTGATACGGCTGATATGGCGGCTACCAAAGAAATTCAGGAAGTTATTTTAAAATCTCAGCGGAAAAAACAGTTTGCGGATAAAGCGGTTTATACCTTTGATAAAGAGGCTCTTGAGAAAGCCCGGTACGCAAAAGATCTGCTTCGTACTCTTCCGGAGTTACAACTGGATCCGGTAGCGAATACGATTACCAGTACAAAAGGAGGAACAACATTATTTCTTATCAACGGAATTGAAGCTACGGATATGCAGATCCGGAGTGTGGCGCCCAGTGAAGTAATAAAGGTGGAGTATTATGATATACCGCCGGCAAGATGGGCAACACGAGCTGATACTGTAGTGAATATTCTGACAAGGTCTACGGAAACAGGATATGTTTTTGGAGCTGACGTTTCCACAGCTTTGGATACTGGTTTTGTGAATGGATCTGCCTATGCCAATTATACAAAAGGGAAAAATAATTTCGGGTTGGAATATTCCGTGAATCTGAGGGACTATAACGACAGAAGGGTAAACAGTATCTATGATTATCAGCTGAACGGTAAACATTACCGTTCAGACGAAAACAGGAAGGATCATTTCGGCTATACTTTCCAGAATATCGCCTTGCGTTACACCAGGCTCGTTCCTGATGATTATGCTTTTCAGGTAAAGTTGAATATGGATATTTTCAGCAGGTTTTCAAAAGGAACAGGGCAGAGTGTATTTACTGAAGATGCCCTGAAAGAGGAACATGCAATGTTTAAAAATAATGGCTCAGATTATGTAATTCCCAAGCTGGATCTTTACTATTCGAAAAAGATTGGGGAAAAAGATGAGCTGAGCATTAACGTAGTAGGATCTCACTATACTACCAATACTTCCGAAACAGCCAGCGAGTGGATTGTAGGTTCAGGTCTGTCGGTGTATGATAATGATATGATGCTTAAAGCAAAGCAGACGAGCCTGGTAGGAGAGCTGGCCCATACTCATGATTTCAAAGCAGGAAAGCTTTCATCCGGATATCGTATTTCAAGGTCTTCCATTTCCAACGATCTGAATAACCTTGCCGGATATTCCCAATACAGTGTTAATTATCTGGAGCAGTATTTTTATACTGAATTTTCGGGAAAAGTTGATCAATTCAGCTATCGTATCGGTGCAGGTCTTACGAATATTCACAATAAAAGTGCAGAAAATACTTTTGATGAGTGGACTTTTACTCCAAAGGTTATTTTAGCGTATCAGATTAAAAGCAATCAGAATCTTCGCTTTACATCCGGTTACAATCCGGTGAGCCCGTGGAGTAATGCTTTAAGCAGCAATGTGGTACAATTGGCACCCAATGTTGTTCAGAGAGGAAATCCTTTCTTAGAATCTCAACAGGTATTTTCCAATAACCTGACCTATTCTTTTAACAATAAATATTTTGATTTTAATGCGGGATTATTTTACCGTTATACCAACAGGATAATCAATCAGTATTATGTTCAGGATGATGTGTTGGGAGGCTATGCACTTACTTATGAGAATGGTAAAAAAGGACAGCGGTATGGTGTACAGCTTACAGGATCTTATAAACCTTTCGGAAACAATCTGCTTGTAGTAAAAGCTGTGATCACGCCTACTTCTGAAACTGTGAGAACAAGTAGCGGTGCTTTAATTAAAAATGATTATTTAGGAAATTATTTTGTAGTTTCTTCGGAGTATAAATCTTTTTCTGTTCAATATCAGATTAATATTCCGGTGTACAGCCTTAGCGGTGCTTTCCTGAATACGAATGAAAACCAGAATAATATTTTTGTCAGTTACAAACATAGAAACTGGACATTTTCCACAGGAATGTATTGGATAGGAATGCCTTCGGAATATAAAACGAAAAGTCTACCGGAAAGTCTGGTAGATTACAGAGTTCATACTCAGATTATGAATAATAAATCTATGTTTGTATTAGGGCTGAGTTACGATTTCTCCAAAGGAAAAAAGACCGATATCCAGCGAAAGCTTAATAATGAAACAGCCCCTGCAGCAACTTTTTAGATGCTCATTTGAATGTTAATAAGAAATCCCCGCTCACTTGTAGGAGCGGGGATTTTGCTTTATTATTTCTTGATGAATTTTGTATTTTTGGTGTCTGTAGTATTTTTTCCACTGATCTCAATGAAGTAAGACGCTGGCGGAAGATCTGAGATCTGTACGTTTCCGGATTTTATATCTGACGTTTTAACCAGCTTTCCGTCCAGACTGTAAATATTTGCTTTGGAATAATTATCCGTATTTCCTTTAAAACCAATAAAGTCCTGTGCAGGGTTAGGATAAACAGTCAGATTTTCTTTTTTCACGGCATTGCTGGTTGACAGGAATGTTTCGTTCAAAGCTAATGCAGTGGCTACTGTCTGGCTAATGCTCAACAATGGAATACTGATATTTCCACTTGTAGAACTTAGCAGCGCATATCTGTGAGAAGCATCATAATACGCATAAGCAGTATTGGTAAGTGTTCCTATAGAGTTAGAATAAGTAACATCAAAAGACGGATACAGATTAAAATTCTGTGTATATTTTACTCTAAGCACGTTGCTGTATGTTTGATTTCCTATAATCAGGGTTCCATACGCGTCAGCAATGGCAGTCATTGTCCCGCTGAACAATCCGTTGGCGGAAGATGAAGAAAATATTCCTTTGGCTGTGTCGTTTTGTGCAGGTCCGTAAGTTAGTGGATAACTGATATAGGTACCGTTGTCCACACTAAAGTTCAGGGTGGCCTGAGGGTTTACAATTCCCGTGATTTCCAGTTTGGTAGAAGAAGCTTTGTAGTAAACAGTTGTTGTTCCATCTAACATTTTAATGGTTGAACCAGGAAAAGTTGTGATTTCAGCAGAAGTTGGCGTCAAATAGGTTGTTTGTGATGAAGCTCCCATCGTAAGTCCTCCATTTGAAAATGTTGTATTAGCACCAGTTGCGGAGTTATTTACGCCTCCGTTTACAATATTGTAATTAACAACATTCCCGGCAATAGGGTCATTGGCTGCTTTTGTAAGCGTAATCTGCGCAGAGAACATGGCAGATGCTCCTAATAAAAGGAGTAAAGATTTTTTCATAGTCAGAAATTTTTGTTAAAAATAATTAAAAAATAGTATTCAAATGTTAATTTATTTTGTTTTTAATTGAATATTTGCAAAAACCGCCTGCTGATCATATCAACAGGCGGCTCTGTGCGCTAAAAATGTTTAAGTTTAATTGCTCATTACCATTTTGCGGTAAGCATAAATATCTTCGATGGTCACCACGCTCATCCCTTTTCTGTTGGCAAAGTCCACAATTTCAGGAAGTCTTGCCATAGAGCCGTCTTCGTTTGTCAGTTCACAAAGTACGGCATCGTCACCCAGATTAGCCATTTTTACAAGATCTACACTGCCTTCGGTATGACCGCGTCTTTCAAATACACCACCTTTTCTGGCGATCAGAGGAAAAACGTGGCCAGGACTTGCAATATGCTCTGCCTGTGCATCTGATGCTACAGCTGTTCTGATTGTTGTGACACGGTCTTTGGCTGAAACACCGGACTCTACGCCTTCTCTGGCTTCAATGGAAATTGTGAATGCGGTCTGGTTTTTTGAGTTGTTGGTTTCCACCATCGGACGAAGGTTGAGGTGACGGCTTTTTTCCTCAGAAATGCATAGGCAGACGATGCCGCTGCATTCGCGGATCAGAAGCGCCATGTCCTGTTCTGTAATTGTGGAAGCGGGAAAGATGATATCACCTTCATTTTCGCGGTTTTCATCATCTACTAAAAGAATACCTTTTCCCTGCTGTAACGTTGTAAGTGCTTTTTCTACACGTTCTCTGGAGTTTGCTCCGAATTGTTCCAATAATTTTTCCATGTTATTTTACTTTTAAAAGTTAAAATAGTCTTCGGTACATGGAAATGAAATACGATACAATAAGAGTCCATAAGGAATCTTACTGATCATCTCATTTTCTTCTCCCATCCAGACTTTAACTGTCGGTTCCGGAATTTCACCAGATCAGTCCCTTCAAAAAAAGGGAGTCGCGGACTGTAACCGCCGGTAGGGAATTTCACCCTGCCCCGAAGAAAACTTATACTAAGTTTTGCTGTATGTTGTAATTTAAATTTTTATTTCATTGATAGTATTTAACGCACAGACCGCTAATTTCGGGAAGTTTTTTGAATTGGAAAAGAAATTTTCAGGTTTTATAAAGTGTATAAGAGCGCTTTTAAGATCATTCAGAATTTATCTTCAGGCATTTCTTAATATTTTCTCCATTTTCTTTCCTTTTGCCAGCTCATCAATCAATTTATCCAGATATCGTATATTTCTCATCAGTTCATCTTCAATTTCCTCCACACGATATCCGCAAATGAGACCTTTGATCAGTGAAACATTCGGATTGATCCGGGGAGCTTTTTCGAAAAATGTTTTCAGATCAGTTTTATGATCTAATAGTTCCTGAAGTTCTTTTTCATTATATCCGGTTAGCCAGAATATAATCTCATGAACTTCTGATTTTGTACGTCCTTTTCTTTCCGCTTTTTGAATGTAATGTGGATAAACACTTGCAAAAGGCATTGCGAAAATTCGGGTATTCTGCATATTGATTGTTTATTGGTTTCTTAGTCTAATCTTTTTATGACCTGATCAAGTATCCTGTTAAACTCTTCCGGCTTTTCCAGCATAGGGTAATGCCCAACGCCTTCAATGGTTACATAATCATAGTTTTTCAGATATTTCCGGTTGTTTTCCAAATGCGTGGGAGAAGCATCTGAATTAATAGCTATAACGGGTACCTGAATCTGTTTTGCAATTGTTTTGAAGTCTGTTTTATATAAAGGCCACAGAGCATTGATGGCCAATTCAGGTTCATTTTGAAGGAATTCGCGCTGTACTCTTTCTTTTACATCCGGTGGAGTTCCTTCTGCAAATAAAAATTGCGGCAGAAAGCTTTCCACAGTGTATTTGAAGTCTTTCCTGTATTGAGAGAGCACTTCTTCAGCTTGCTGCTCAGTAAATGATTCGTCGAGGTTTTTCAATGTATCTATCAGAATTATAGCTTTTACAGCCGGAATTTTCAAAGAAGCTTCCAAAACATAGGCTCCGGACATTGAATGTCCCACAAGAATTATTTCCCGGGCATGAACAGCATCAGCAACGGCTTTAATATCATCGGCATATCGGGCACTTGTCCATTCTTTTCTGGATGAATCAGATTTTCCGTGTCCGGCAAGATCCATCAAAACAATATGATATTGGTTTTTTAAATATTTCCTCTGACCTTCCCACCACTCGGTGTTGCCGAGCCATCCATGGATAAAAATTAAAGTTGTATTTCCGTTGCCTGATTCTTTATAATGAATTTTCTGTCCATCTGATGAGATTGCGTGTTTTTCCATTTCAATGAGTAATTGGTGTATTTTATTTTTAGCCCAATTTACAAAAAGGCTATTAGAAATTCAATGATTTAGGTGGTAAAAGCAGCCCTGCATTTAAATACAGGGCTGTGAAATTTATTTTTTATCAGTTGATCTCAGGTTGACTATAATAATGGCATATGGTGTTCCCAGCAGATCTTTTATTTCACATTTGAAAAAAATAAGATTTTTTAAAAACTGCTGGTGAGAAATTTCAATCCTGTATTCTATTCCTGTCGGCATAGCCTTGCTTGCAAAACCTTCCAGATTGTCTATTTCATACGTGCCGGTATTTCCCATGAAATTAAGGATTTCCCTTAACGTACAATTCATGATAAAAACAGAAGGTACAATGGGGTAGTTTTCAAAATGACCTTTACATTGATTAGGCGTAAAAGGATTGAGTAAAACGGTAAATTTATGTTCATTTTCTATTATAATCCTGCCTTCGGGAAGATTTTCATCGTAATATTCCACAGGAGCATCATTGAAATAGTCTTTGTAAAAAAGTTTAAACGTATCTTTTGCAATGATATGATAATCAAGCTCGAAAGAGTAGAGTGGTTCCCCGGAGTGATTATCTCTCATCAGGAGTGAAGACTTACCTTTTCTTTTGGATTCCAGGAAGCTTTCACAGATGATGGAAGCGGAATCGGATTTTTTATAGGAAAGTTGCCTTATCCTCACCTTTTCACCCATAAAATAAATCGGGTCTGTGGAGGAGGTGTTTAAAATTCTGTAAAGGTTACAGCTTCCTAATGAAGATAATATCTTTATCAGTTTTGAAAAATTTTCATTGCTGAAATCGTAATCTGAAATTTCAGCTTCCATCCTGCTGCCATTATAAATAATATTTTCGGGAATGGAAAGGTACGGTACAGTTTCCCCGAGATAAGGGATGATGTTTTTTTTGATGTCTGTTGTTGTCATTTGAATGAGGGATTATTAAGTTATTCAATCTGTTTTCATTTGTGGATAACTTTTTCATCATCGTGTTGTAGTTTTTTTTGTGCAGATGGGTATATAATGGTTATTTAGGTTTTGTGTAATCGGTAATAATAAATAAGAATCGTTATCATATCTGTAGTTTGTTTTTGTGAATATATTCCTAATTACTTGAATATAATTGTTTTGTGGTATTTATTTCTTTGCGTGGTGATTTGTTTTTAATGCAATTTATAAAAAAATATTCATAATGAATTATGAATAAATGTTCATTATTCAAATTGGGAAGATGGATGTATAAAGGTGTAACTGTGGATAACTTATTCACATAACTTATCCACAGAATTTTCTATGCTGAAAATTCTGAAGAAAATAATTTCATTTTTAATTTATTGAATTATAGGGTGTTATTGGGTTATTTTTTAATGATTAAAAAACTTATCCATAGTTTATCCACAACGGTAGATTGTTATATAAAAAGTTATCCACATTTTTTGTTCAGTGTAACATCTTATTTCTCTGATAAAAGTTTTTCCAGGATTGTTTTCCCATCTGCATTATCAGGATTTAACTGAAGTGATTTCTTATAATTTTCAATTGCTGATTTTCTATCCCCTTTTTTCATATAGGCCTCGGCCAAGCTGTCATAAGCATTCCATGAATCTGGATGATCCTTTACATTTTGTTGAAACAAGTCGAGTGCAATATTGATATTTCCCGCGCGAAGTTGCCCGTATGCACGATTATTAACAAAGTCTTCTGTTGGATGCACTGTATATCCAAATTCTTTTGAAAGACGATCGAAATGTTGGTGAATTTCTTTGGGAGTCATTAATACAGTACTGTAGTTATCAAAAAACCAGTTCTTATAAATAAATTTTAAACCATCAAAAATGCTTTTATAAGTTACTGAAAAATGATTTTCTTCTTTATAAAATTTAAAATCCCATTCAAAAGTTGCAGGAGAAAATTGTTTAAGTTGCTCTGTTATCAGATTAACTTTTTGAGTATCTTCATCTCCTAGGGTAACAAACATTTTTCCTTTTAGATTTTTCCTTTGAAGCATTTTATGAAAATCAGCCATTACAACCATATTTTCGTTGTGAATAGCAGGACTTATCAGGATTGTAGACTGAAATAAATCCGGAAGAGTATTTTTTGCATACAAAGCAAATTCACCTGCCAGCGAATGCCCCATCAAAATTCTGTAAGGCTGAGTTTTAAAACGTGAGTTTATTTGAGGTATCAATTCCTGATCAATAAATTTCAAAAATCTCCCGGCACCATCAGCAACTGATATGCCTGAAGGGACTTCTTTTCCATTAACTACATTATGACGGATATTTAAATCCTTGCCTCTGTTGATATTAAGTATGGCTACAACGATCATTTTGGGAATTCTGTTCCGATCATAATCTGAAAGGTAATCAGTCATTTGAGATACATATTTAAAATGAGCATCACCATCTAGCAGATATAGAACAGGATAAGCCTGAGAAGAGGAGTATCCTTCCGGTAAATGAATCCATATGCTTCTTGGTTGATTAAGAATTTCTGATTCGATCAGAAAGGCGGTATCCTGAATAGCTGGAATTTTTTCAAGCTGGGAAAAAACTGAAAGATAGCAAAGAGAAAAAAATAGAATAAAAGTTTTTCTCCAAAGAAGAGAATAAGTCGCTGAAATCATATAGGTGGTATCGTTTTTATAATGTGCTGGCTAAGGGATCTCTCTATTTAATCTTTATAAATATTCCAGAAGTTAAAATCTGTCATAGGAGCATCTGTTATTCCGATATTTCTTCCCATCGTTACAATCTGTCCTCTGTGATAGGTGCCGTGAAGAATAGCATGCTGGATATATTCGTACTTGGAAAAGTCACATTGAAACCATTGGGATTCTATCTTTACATTTTTAGAAAGATCATCTTCAGACAAGCTTTCCACATAATCTACCAGTTTTTGTGAATTGTTTTTTATAGCATTGAAAATATCTTCTTTGCTGGTAACTTCTGTTGTTTTGGTAAAATCAAAATCATTATTTTCGGAAATGTGGCCCCACCAGTATTCCTGGGTTTGCCAGATATGATGCAGGGTTTTTAAGATTGTAGGAAAGCTTGAAATGGTTTCCTGATTCAGCTGTTCATCGGACTTTGTGGATAACCAGTCAATATATTTGTTGACTACCCAGTTGTTGTACTGTACACTTTTGCTGACTAATGCTTTTAGGCTCATAATATTATATTTATTGGATTTGAGAAATGATGCTATAATCCGAAATGCCGGTCTTTGCCTGTATTTTCAGGATTGATGAGGGCTTTGTTGCTGTATGTTGCAGCTTCAAAATCGCTGATGCTGACGGAAAGAAAAGAAATATCAGGCAGCAATTCAGAAAGTAGGCTGGTTATTTGTCTGGAAAGGTCAGCTTTTTGTTCTGTAGTACGTCCTTCCATAATATATCCGAAGACATGCAGGAAATTTTTCTTGCCTGCACCTAATCTGTAATACTGATAGGGCTGAAGCCTCACTTTAATATCATTGAGAGCAAACAAGCCTGTTGCATCCGCTGTTTCATAAACGGTATCCAATAATTCATCAGGTGTTCTCTGCTGAAGAATATCCTGCGAACATTCTATAATAAAATGAGGCATAAATATATTTTGTGGTTTGATTTTGTGTGAGATAAAAGTAATAAAAATGTTAATAGATTTTCAAAATAAAAACCATTCTGTTTTCAGAACGGTTTGAAAATGTGTGTTTTTTACTTGAAAATAACGATTTTATAGATTTGATTTCCTGATAGTGTATTTTGGCTGTACAATGTCGGTCATGTCAAGAACAATATCATAGGCTCCATCTTCACTGATAGGAAAGTCATAGGCATCAAGAGCAATAGATTTGCCATCGTTATTAAGCCCGAAATTGTATGCCCAGTCATTATTAAATCTGAATTTAAAATTGCCTTTGGCCAGCTTATAATTTTTCAGAAAATGAATATCCGGATTTTGGGGATCTGTCTGCAATGGGATATCTTTTCCGTCCCAACCGTTAGGAGTAGCATTGCCAATGATGCCCCAGGAAGGGATATTGGAATTTTTTTTAACTTCTTTCACAGTTCCATCCCAGAAATGAATGACAGCAGTGTCCGGTTTTCCGTTTTGATCTGGCTTCAATGTGAAGGAGAACTTTTCATCAAGTTGAAATGAAGTATTGCTCACAGGTAACAATGAGCATCTTGAATAGCCGTCTTCTCTGAAAATGAGCTGACCATCAACAAATGATATATAAAAGTTTGAGTTTCCGTCAGAATATATTCCTTCCAGCTTTTTTAAATCCTTAAGACTTATCTTTGCTGGGGTAGGAACACTGTAGGGTTGATCATATAATATTTTTTCGATCTTAGGAATGATAAAATCAGTGTGTGATAATTCTGAATTGGATATTACAATGAGACAGATATCATCTTCTAAAACCCTGTAGTATCTGGTTCTGTATCCGGGACCGCCACCATCATGACCCACCGTTTTTTTTCCGGAAACATCCGAAATCTGAAAACCTAAACCATAATGATCGTTAAGATAAGGTGTAAAAGCTTTATCTGTTGTTTCTTTTTTCAGAATAGTATAATTCTTGAGAGCTTCATTGAATTTAAAAAGATCTTCCACCGTTGAGTACATAGCTCCGGCTCCAAAAGGATGATCGGTTTTAAAGCGTAATGCTTCGTTTGATCTGTTATCAGATAAAAATTCATACCCAAATGCTTTGTTTTCATCCGTAAGCTTATTGAAATTGAAGCCACTGTGATCCATTTTCAGGGGCTTCAGGATATTATTTTCTATAGCTTTATCATAATTCAGACCTGTCACTTTTTTTATAATATAACCGAGGATATAGTATCCGGAATTGGAATAATCCCATTTTTTACCTGGAGAGAAATTGAAAGGTTTAGCAGAGATATATTTTATAAATGTTTCTTCATCAACTGTATTTTCAGAGCCTGTTTCATTGGGAATACCAGACGTGTGGGAAAGCAGATTGGCAATGGTAATGCTGTCGCCTTTCGGAAAGTCAGGATAATATTTGGAGAGTTTGTCATTCAGAGATAATTTTCCTTGTTCTGCCAACTGAAAAATAACGGCTGCAGTAAACATTTTAGTAGTAGAGTAAACCCGATAAATGCTGTTATTTGTATTTTTCTCTTTTTTTGGAGCGTTTCTGTAGCCATAGCTTTTTTCAAAAATAATTTTTCCTTTTTCAGCAATCAGAACAGAACCACTGAACAGACCGGCTTGGTCATAAGTGGCAAATAATTGTTCCAGTTTTTTGGATTTCTGTGAGAAAAGAGAAACATTAGACAATAATAAAACGAGGCAGGTTACAATCGATTTCATTTAGCTTTTTATAATAAGACACTTTTAAGTGTGATGTCGTTACATGTTATTGAAGAAAATAGAGATGAAAATTTTTATTTAATTTGAATTAAAGTCTTAACACCATACACCATAATCATTGATGCTTTTCCAGTTTCAATAAAATATTTTAAGATTTTTCCATTTTCCAGAATGATTTTTCCAAAAGTGACTTTCTCATTTCCGTATCCTTTAAAGTTTCCATAAAATCCATTTTCTGCATTCATAATGAGTCCGGATTCTAAAACTCCGTTTTCGGATGTAACCAATTTTTGAGTTGTCAGAATGCTGTAATTATCCAAGTCTATAATGGTAGAACAGATCAGTAACTCTTCTTCATTTAATTGGATAGGAATGTTTGGGTGTGCGTTTGAAAAAGAATGGTTATTTTCATGGAATTGTGTCCATTGAAAATCATCATAAGGCTTAATCGTACTTCTTTTAATTTTTGAGATGCAGATGCGGTGCTTTGCCTGATCAGTTTTTTTCATTTTAACACTAACTTTTTTTATTTCAATGGTGACTGGCATAATCAGATATTTTTATGACAGGCTTCTTTCATATAATTTTGTTTTAAAAAGCCCGAAATTGTTGATCCTCACCGTTGGCGAATCCAGTTCCCAACTTGGAAATTCGTCGAAAGCTGATCTTCTAATTTCATGATTCCAGGCGTTACTTTATAATCAAACTCATAACTTTTTTCATCTGTAATAATTTCCAGTCCGGATTGCCTGTCATTAAATTGGGAAGGAATACTGAATGAATATACTGCCATAATTTTATCCCATTTGATGAATTCCATACTGTTATTCTGTTGAATGTAAAATCCGTCAGTTTTGTATTGAAAAATCCCGTCATATTCGTGCTGTTTATCCATTTCCTTTTCAAATGAAGCATAATCTTTTTCTTCAGGACTATAGAGCTTGGATATTGAGAATGCAAGAACCACAAGACAAATAAAAATAATGGCAAATGTAATTTTTTTGTCATCATAAACAGGGTAGTTGTAAAGAGTCAGTACCAATACCAGACTAGTAATTGCGATTAACTTTTTCATATTAGGGGAATATATATTTAAGTAGTAGTTGAGCTGAACGGATATCATTAATTTATTCATTAGTACTATTATAAAATCTGAATAGCTGAAAAAATATATAGGGCTCTCTAAAAATAGTATTAATGAATGATGATATTACAGTCTATTAAAATGATTTTAAAACAATGGTTCCCCATTCAAATCCGTCGTTAGTACCTCACTCATATAATCAAAAAAAGGCCGCATGGCAAGCAACGTCAGAATAGCTTCCTTCTGAAAGTTATCTGATAAAACTTCTTTATCTGTAAATTTCCGCATCACCAGAAATTGTTTTTTTCTGATTAGGTCAATAGCCGGATGGTTTTTATCAAAACCGCGCGGTGCTGTTTTTACAGCGTCACCTTTAAGCTCTCCAAAATATTTGATAAAAGTTTTATCAGAGATAATTTTTTCAATTTCTTTACTGCTGATTTCAAATTCTTTACGGATGCGAAGCAAATCTTTGGCTTCAGGGCCCCAAAATCCGCCTCCTACAAAACTGTTGCCCGGTTCCAGCTGTATATAATATCCGCCTCTCAGCATAGGTTTTGAACGGGAATATCCAACGCCAAAATTCGTTTTATAAGGTGTTTTGTTTTTGGAAAAACGGACGTCATTGTAAATCCTGAAAATATGCATTCCTTTGAGCTGATCATGCTCCTGAAGTTCATTGTAGATCTTGGTAAATACAATTTTATTTTCCTTTACAATAGCATCATATTCAGATTTGTGCTTTGCGAACCATTCCCGGTTGTTATTTTCTTTTAGCTGGGTGAGAAATTCAAATGCTTTTTTCATATTCAGATCAGGACTTTCCTTCGTTGATATATTCTTGATAATCTTCTTCTAATTTGTCAATTTCTTTGATTAAAAAGTCATAAATATTTCCTTCAAATACTTCGTAATCTTCCTCATCATATTTATCATACTCAATCTTTATGATTCCGTTATCTGTATAAGCTCTGTACAGATTTCCGCTGCGTTTGAAAAATAGCTGGCCAAGAGGCTTTTCTTTATATTCAAGAGCTTCAGCGTGTTTCTCTTCAAAACCCATCCATGAAGGCATTTCTTCATCCTGCGAAAGCCCGTACACGAAAAAGCCGTACCCGAATTTCCAGGCCGGAAGAACATCAAATTCCTCAGGTCGTTTCCATATTTCTTCTTTAACGTCGAAAATTAAGGAGCCGAATGTTGTCAGGAAATCTTTAACATCTTCACTGAACGTAAAGCCCGTACCTTCTTCATACTTTGTAATTTGTTCCTCAGTTGCGGGTTTGGCCACAGAGCCCATTACGAAAAAATCATCATTTAATTTCTTTTTCCTGTCCCAGAATTCTTCTTTAGTTGCCATGTTTTTTGTTTGGTTTATGCCGTCATCATTGATCAGACCGTTATTGAACAAATATAAGGGAAAGTTGGAGGGATAAAAAATGAAGGAAGGGTAAATGATGTGGCTTACTCATTTTCAAATGTAAAACCATTTTCTTTTGATTTATCGATTCAGAGATGTATCATGAATTTTATATCAGCAAAATATTTTACTTCTTTTCATTCAAATATAAATAGTCTCCTTTAATTAATGATTTAGAAAACCCTTCCATTCTCACCTGTAAAATTAAAGGCATTGGAAATATACCTGATTTTCTTTTTGATAATTTGTTGAATGAATCGATGAGCAGTTGTAACTCTTCCTTTGTATAACTGCTGAATGAGTTATAGACGGCATCGTCCATTTTTTCGAGCTGAATGCTTTTTATAATTTCGTTTTTCTTGTTTTCATCCCATTTTTCTAATCTGGATGCGAGATTTATTCTGTCAATGCAGTAATTATAGATATACCTTTTTAATTCGGTGGTCTCCATCAGTTTATCAATTAAAATTTTATTTTCTTCAGTTGGGTAGCCTACCGGAGGCGGTCCTGCCTGAGCAAATGATTGTAAACTAAACAAGAAAATTGAAATGTAAAATAATTTTTTCATGGTTAAATATTGTCTGGACTAAGAAAACTAATTGTATCCTTTGATAGTTCTTTATTAATGAATTATTGTATAAAACTTCTAGCGTTCCACACTTTTAAATTCTGAATTTACTTTCCACAATCTATATTCTACACTCCATTTTTCAGGAATATAGAACGGAATAGCATAATATCCACTATATTCTCTGAAAATCTTTTGAGAACTTAAAATCTTCTTTTTTACTTTTTTGGTTTTATCACAGTTAGATTCAGTATTATTGAAGGAGATAATGTCTACAGGCACTTCTTTGGGAAGTATATAAAAGGGATATCGATAAGGTAGAATTGCATATTTTTCTTCTAGGTTTTTCATATTAAAACCAAAATCGCTAATTGCTGAACAATCAGAAACTTCAATTTCCATCCCGAATCTGATTTCAACTTTGTAATCTTTGTCATTCTCAATTTTCGGAAGTTTAAGATCAACTCTTTTCATTCCTTTTTCAGGCTCAGGATAATTAGGCTTTTCCTGTGAATGTAGAGTTAATGAATATAAAACATAAAAGGATAAAATTATTTTTTTCATTGTCAGAAGGTATTTTAATTGTTAACCAAATAAGTTCTCCTTACTTAGCATGTTTATCTTGATTACAAAGCTGGATATTTCATTTATTCATTTTCGTTGAAATCCTCTTGTCTTGATATAAATAAGGTTATACCATTAATATTTTTTTGAGAAATTTTATATAAGTTAAAACGCCACTCATTAATGATCCATGCGTCATACCCGGATTTGTCCGGTTTTAATTTTACAACAATAGGTTTCCCTGTTTTGTTTAGGTATTCTCTGATTTTTACATATTTCTCTTTGAAGATTCTATCAAATTGAGTTTGATTTTCATTTCTGATAGGAAATAATTTTTGCAAACTGAATTAAAAAATTTTGTTCTATTCCAATCAATAAACAAAGCTTTTAATTCCTGATCATTTTTAGTGAATAAATATTCAATATCTTGCGTAATATATTCATTTTCTGATTTTATAAAATCTATGGTTTCAACCTCAACTTTTTCAAACTTACGGGGGTAATATCCATTGTGATTGATGGTGGTTCTATTGTTTTGAATGTCTAATCCGAGAGTTGTTTTTTCAAACTCAATGATTTCTTTTTTTGATATATTATTTTTATTGGAAATATCAGAAATTAACCGGATAATACTGTCAGACTTTATGTACTGTAAAGTATCGTATTGGTAACTTACTTTGGTGATATCAATATTATGATGATCTGTTTCAAAAAAGCCAAATGCGTTATAACCGTTATTGAATCTCAGGAATTTATAATCATTACGGGTATTTCTGAACTGATTATACCATGAAAAAAAACTATATTTTTCTTTGAAATTGTGAACGATTTCTACCTTATTCTGATGAATTCTGGAAATGGCAGTGTTGTCTTTTAGCTGAGTAATCTGATATAGCTGATCGTCGGCAACGAAAGAAGTCATAAAAGCGTAATTTAATTGCTCAATAGATTTTCTGCTATAAGGATCATATTGAACAGAATCTTTATAAACAGAATTAACTCCCTTATTATAATCATAGGAATCAAACATCCCAAATTCCTTTTTATTGATATAATCGTAATATTGATTGGGTTTACATCGCGTCAATTTTTTAGGATTGGTAATTTCCCAGATGGAAGAAAGATTGGTGATGTAAAACTTTCCTGCTAAAAAATTAATGTTCTTGCCATTTAGGCTTGCAAAAAATTCTGACTTATCTTTTGTGTTGATGAACCATGTTGCTTGTCCCCATTCTCCAAAACTTTTATACATAACTTTATAATTGTCATCTTTATACACCAGATCATCGCCTTTAGTAGTTTCTATAAACTGATTACTCTTTGTATCAAGTACATATCTTGTATTATTATTGAGCTGAGCATATACATGATCGTCCAGTGCAAACAAATCCAGATAATAGCTATTGGAAAGCTCTTCCGGTAATTTTTCTGAGAATAGTATCTCCCCCTGAAGGTTATATTTTATCAGATACTTTCTTTTATGGCCAAAGTCATACATTTGGGTTTCTTCAAATATTGAATAATAATCATTTTTAAACTTTAAAGAAGTTATCATTTCAACTTTTGAAGCGGGTCTGAAAATATTGTTCGTATTGATTTGGATTTGGCGTTCGGTGATATTGAAGGTTTGTCCACTGATATTTAAATGAAGTATCAGGGCTAGAAAAATCACAATTGGATTTATATTTTTCATGCTATTTGTATAATGGCAGTAATGTTGAAAATAATCTGATTTATTTAATTCTATTCAGGGTTACTACATTTTGATGGCCACCAATGGCCTCAAAAACTTCATTTTGAGATTGTACATGTGACCATCCTTTGTTGGCAAGCTCTGCTCTGATCTCTTCCTCTGACTTATCTTTAACGACATGATAAAATGCAAAATCAACAACTTCAGCCGGTACTCTTTCAATGACATATTTCGTAAGTACAGAGGCTAACCTAAAGTAAACAAAAATACCTGTTAACCCAAGTTGTACAATCCATATAATGATCCATCCAATCCATCCTAAATTTATTTTGTTAACTGTAAAGCCGTGTAAAAATCTTATTTTTAGGAAATTCCAAAATCCAATTCTCTCAAGATTATTCGTGTTTAAAATTATTTCATACTGAAAATATTCATTCGAAGCATATGTTAGCACGATCATTCCGCCTAGTAGATATAACAGTTTATTAAAATCAGTATAATTAGAGAATTTAATTAAATATTTCATCACACAAACAAGAGCTGTTGCTACAAGAAACTCAAAAAGACCAATAAAATATAGCCCTTTTATAGAAAGACACGCTACCAGAAATCCAGTAATCAGGGAAACAAATATACCACCAATTACCGATAGTATGATAGTAGGAATTTTTGCCGGTATTGGTTGGGGTAGTGTTTCAGGGATTACATAGTCATCCCAGTTATTTTTCTTTTCTATTTCCTTTTCGAGATCCTTAAGCGCTTGTATATTGAACGTTTTTAATGTTTCCTGATAAGCATAAATAAATAGTTTAACTCTCTTAGAGTTTTTTCCATTGTCCCATATTTCGTTACCTAAAGATTCGCTTTTTACCAGGACTCCGCCATTTTTATAATTTACTGTAATAATTTCCGTCCAACGCTCATTTATCCATCCTGTATCTTTATATTTTGCTTCGATACTTTGATCATCTTTATAAACGATATCCCAGCCTAATTTTTCAAATGTTTTTTCTGCAATGGCAATAAAAAGTACTTCGTTGACAAATGTTCTGAATTCTTCTTTATATTTAGGAGTGAAGCCAATACTGTGTTTTCGGGTTATCGTTTTTTCGTAGTTTTTAAAAATATTTTCCATTTGTAGTTTTCAGGTATTAGTATCGGGCTAAAGCTTTTGTGAATAAATTTAAATATAGGAGGAGAATTCTGATGTTGAAGTTTTATTTATTGAATAATACCTTCCATAGAACATGTCTTGCATGCTGGTCTATCTGGTATTAATTAGTCTCCGGATTATTATGACAGAATTGTGTGTCTGAAGCTTACTATCATCTTACAATTCTAATCTTCTGCAAAACCCCTTTCTCATCTTTAAAACTAAAAATATAAGTTCCTCTTTGTACTTTAGATAAATCTATATTTCTGTTATAATAGGCAAAGCCTCTGTTGATCACTTCTCCATCTAAAGAGTACACGGTAAACTCAAATTGATTGCTGTTATTTTTATTGCTGATGATAAAACCATCTTTAGATGCATTGGTATACACTCTTGTTTTAGTCTCACGGTCTTCCCCGGCTGTATTTGAAGAGAGCGCGTTTTCAGAAATATCTGCTGCCTGTAAGCTTTTAATAGCTGATTTGGTTACAGAAGTTGTACTTCCGCCGATGATGTATAATTTATTGTTATAAACTTCCGCTGCAGCGTGTCTTCTGGGAATCATATTGGATGACAGCTGATGGAATTTATTGGTTGCGGTATCAAAATAGGCCAGAAACGTCTGATTATTATAACCTCCTGCAATAAAAATCTTATCACCGGATACCGCTAATGAATGTCCTGATATCCCGGCCGGCATCGTAATCTGATCGGTCCAGCGATTGGTGTTGATGTCGTAGATATTGATCAGGCGGGATGAAGTACCGTTGAAACCGCCAATGACATACAATTTATCATTCACAATTTTGCCCTTTGCTTCTCTGGAGGTGGGCATATCCGGTAATGGATGCCAGGTATCTGAAGCAATATCATAATATTGGAATCTGTTGGAAAATGCGGTTGTTGCAGCGCCATTCAGTCCGCTGCCGCCGAACACATATATTTTTCCGTTATGGATGGCAGAACCGGCATTTCCTGTATAGGAGCGGTTAACAGCTCCCTTCGTTACTTTCAGGGTTGCAAGATCTACAATTTCAAGATGGCTGTTTCCCCAGCCGTTAAAAATATAGATTTTATTATCATACGTCTCCGAATTAGCAAATTTTTTAGGACTGATACTAACATTGAGAAGACTCCATTTGTTGTCTGTAATATTGTATTTTTCAATATAATTGGCCATACCTCCGCTTTCCTGATATCCGTTGCTCACATAGATATTATCATCTACAATGACACTGGTTGTAGCTCCTCTCCCTAAAGACATATTGGCGAGACTTTTAAAATTAAGCGTTTGTGCATGAGCCAGCAGTGAACTTAAAAATAACAGGAATAATAATTTTGTTTTCAATGGTATGAGGTTTAGTGTATTTGTTTTTATCTGATTTTCTTTATAAGAGTCCGGACTATTTTAGTACTGGACTTTAAGAGAGTAACCATGTTTTAAAGATAGGAAAAAGTTGAAGAGAATTTTTCTAGAATTGCTTTTACATCAGATCAATGATTCTGCCACTTTTAAGTTTGAATGGCCCCTGCAAACTGCTATTTTCCTGAATTGTTCTATCCATAGCTATATAGAAGTTTTCCCAATGTTCTTCTAGTTGATCATAATTTTTTGTTTCCCAATACTCTCCTTCATCAACAACATTGAGACATTCGAAATATTCTTTTAAAATCTCAAGTAATTCAATTATTTTTATGTGTATTTCAGTGGATGCAAATTGGGTTTTGCAGAATTCCTGAATGTACAAATCTTTATCAAACTCGAAAATTAAGGGTTCTGAATTTTCGTGAGGTTGTATATGAACACCTTTGGTAGGACCTTCATAGTTTACATTTTCTTCGTCTTTTACTCTTTTCAGAGTTACAGATTCATTTTCAAATTGAAAATAATCCCATTCTTGAAATGATGAAAACTCAATTACTTTTTTTACTAATGTATTGTAGCTTTCTTCATTTTTAAGTCGTCCTTCAAAATGAATTGTTATTCCCATAGATAATATGATTTTAATGGCTTACTACGAAAATATCAAAAAAGAATTTAATATAAATTCTTGTTGAACATTTAAATTATGCAGTAATATATTATGATTCTATCCGGATTCATAAGAAAAATGAAAAGGTCTATGTTTTATTTATGAAGAATTTAATAGTTATTTTATCTTTTTCAAGTCCATTTCCGAATATAATCTATACTGTATATTTCCTGTGTTTTCATATACTTTGTCGTATAAAACTTTTGCTTCCCGGTATTTTCCCAATTCATCATAAAGTGCTCCTAGCATATAAGCAGCTTCTATTTGATCAGGTTCATTTTTTAAAATTTCTTTATAAATCCTTTCAGCCAGTTCATTTTCATTATGGGCAAAATACCAATTGGCTATTTCCCAATAATCAGTTAAAAGCTTTGTTTCAGTAAATTTATTTTTTAGAGAATCAATACTCATTTCTTTGTAATCATTTCTAAACTTGTCCATCCCTGTTTTCTTTACATCAGCCATATGAATATAGAAAGGATCACAATTATTTATTAATCTGATCATAAGGTCTTTCATGAAATCATTTCTGTTTTTGTTAGCTGTGCTATTATGGAAGTTTTCAAAATCTTTCTGAAGTTTTGACATTACTTCATAGGAACAAGTTTTAAATGTTTCATCAGTATAATTTGTTTTACCAGATAAACAAGTGCAAAATTCCTTTTCAAATTTTTGTGGAAAATCCTGAGCTTTAATGTGAAAAGAAATTGAAACAGAGAACAATATTCCTAATAGTAATTTTTTTTTCATGTATAGCTTTATTTTATTAATGTTCTTCTGTTCATAACAATATTCTTAATCACAATAAATTGTCAGTCGTATCTGAGACTTTACGGAGCGGGTATTAACTCAGGTTAGCAACAGTTATTATTTTAATTGAATTTCAATCTTTTTATCTTCCATAAATAACTTTATCCAATTCGGAACTTCATTATTTCCTGGAATGCATTCGATTAAACTTTTATTATTTTTATAATTTTCTATAGCTTTTTTCCCAAACTTGATTTTCATTTCATAAATTTCATTGCCACTATATCCAATCCAGGCTTTTGTTATTATTTGCTTGTTGTTTTCAATATTATGATAAAGTAAAGATTTTGAGTCTTCTGGTAAATGACTTATACCATCACACCAGAAAGTCTTAGCATAATATTTTATATTTTCATTTTCAATGTTTTTAAAATCCAGAGACCATTCTAAATGACTGCAAAATTCTAAATTAAACACGGGTTTATTAAGATTATAATTAAAAGCACCACAATTGGGACATTCAATATATTCTCCATTCAATTTTTCAAACTCACATGCTACACATCTGCCATTTCTATTATTTACATGTTGAATAATAATTTTTGCTTCATTTTTGTCTACATTGAATTCGTCAATTATTTTTTTTTCAGCAAATACTTTTAAATCGTTTTGCATCAAAATATAAAGATCAAGCTTTTGTTCTTCAGAAAATTTTAGAGTAATCACTTCATTTTTACATTTGTTGCAATTCGTTTTCATTCTTAATTTATTTTTTGGTACAAACATCCAAATTTAGATATTCAATTAACATTTGAGAATATCTATATGTTCAAATTTAAATAGGGAGCATACAATCGTGCGGTAGTGGTGGCTTTAATGTTAAAAGAAATTGAAATAGAGAACAATATTCCTAAGAGTAATTTTTTTCCATGTATAGCTTTATTTTATTAATATTCTTAATCACAATAAATTGCCAAACGTATTTGATCAAATCCACCTTTTCCTCTGAAACGAAATAAGTAGGCACTTAAATTTTTACTGTGCCATTTTATATCATCCCTTACTGTTTTATCTTTGGATTTTTCTAAATCTTCATATACTTCAAGGTAGGGGTTTCCGAGATTTTCAGTTATATATTTTTTTATTTCGTGGAATTTTTCGTTAAAGATTGCACTCGAAGTTTCAATTTTTTCATTTTCATTCCATTCATAAGACTTGAATTTGATTTGCTCATCTTTGGTAAAAAAATAATCTACTTTAAGAATGAAGTTGTTTTCGTTTCTTTGATAAGATCTGGGAATTTCAAACTTATATTTTTGAAAAGCGGGATAAATATCTTCTCCAATTCCCCAAAAATAGCCGAGAGTAATATCTTTTGACTTCTTATCAAGTTCTTCTTTTTTAATTTCACTGAAGCTTTTAAAGGAAAGATCAATTTCATTTTGAACAGGAACGTCACTATATTTACTCAGTGAGCAACCATAAGAAATTAAAATAATAAGAAGAAAGAGAATTCTTGATTTCATGAGAATATATATTGTTATGATCGTATAAATGAAAAAAAGCGTCGGGAAAGTGTTGATTTTTACTTAGTATAATCCCCTGCAATAATAGATTTTTCCATTGTACTTACAATCTCAGAAACAGGAATGGTAAATATCCCGGCATTTCCTTTATCGAATTCTTTTTTCCAGTAAGAATATCCGTCGAGTTCAAGAGAATCCGGCTTTTTGCCGGTCTCACTTTTCAGGGTGGTTATACTTTTGTTCAAAGCTTCTTCTGATAGGGGAAGATGGCTGAGCTTTTCTGCATAACCAGTAGGGCTGGCAGGGTTTTTCATCTTCAAACCACTGACAGAAATATGAATCACTTTTCCGGTTTCAGTGTATTCCTCAATCTTTAAAATTGTAAGTGTTGAGCTTTTTTCCGTAGGACGGGTTTTGTAGTTCCATTGCTGGCCGACACGGTATTGGTTTTTTTTTGCACAGCTGAAGGCCAGCAAGAATAATACTGCTATGAAAGTATAGAGTTTCATGAAGGGGTGGTTATTAGTTTTGTTTTTATTTCTGAATCAGCTGCTCCAGCCTGGCCATCATTTCATCTTTTTCTTTCAGCATTCTTTCGTACAGCGCAATTTTTTCTTCGTGCAGTTGTAAAACCTTATCTATAGGATGAAATGAAGGATTATGATTTATACCATTAAGTATAGAACCATTATCAAATGTATTAGCAATAATATTCACTGCTTGTTCCTCATCCATATTCTCAATAGCTTCCACAGGAACTTTCAGAATCTGGCAAATCCTTTCTAAAATATCCTCTTCTATAGTTTCTTTCTGCTCCAACAGCGAAATCTTCTTCTGGTTCCAGTCTTCACCAAGATCAAAAGCCAAAGCCTCCTGCTTGATGCCCAACATCTCCCGAAAACGCTTGATATTTCTACCCTGATGTATTTTTTTGTTTTGCATATTTGTGTACGTTATAGAAACAAATATAAGTAAAAGTTGGGGGATAGGAAATGGGGGAGTGGAGGTATTTTAGATGTTGGGATTATAAAGAATCCGAAGTTGGAGACTTCGGATTTGTTTTATTTAAATATTCTAATAGTATGATCTAAAAGTCTATGCTACAAGATACAATCGTGCGGTAGCGGGGTTTTTTAGTTAATATTAAAGATTTCATCAATGGTATCACTCAACCAAAAATTGAGAAATATGAATAATGTAACAGTAAAAAATATCCAAAAAAGATATTTCCCCCATAGAGTATAAACATTATGTTGTCTCTCATATCCTTTTTCATAATAATGTTTTAATAATTCTAATATCCTTAAAGGCCAAAAAAATATACTGAAAAGTATAATCAAAAATATCCTAAATCTATTAGGTCCAATGATCAATCTCATTATCGATGTCTCACTATGATGATGACAAATTTTTTTATAAGATGAATTGTAGGTGAAAAAAAATATAAATCCTAGAAACAAATAAGTTTTAAACAATTCATACAATTCATAATTAAAAAGTGAGATTACATAATTTAGGGGGTAAAGAAAAAAGTTTCTAATCTTTTTAAAAATATCCAAAAAGAACAAGAAAAAATTTCCCCATTTAATTAACCCTGGAATAAGATCTTTACCGAAATTTATTATTCCAAAAGAAGTTATTAGAATATTTATTGGAAGCAATATTTTATTAGCTAAGCTAGTAGTTGATTTCATTCAATATTTTGGAGTATGGGTTAAAAATTTCAGATAATGAAAAAGTATTGGCAAAATGCAGGTAAAAAAATAAACTTTTAGGTTAGTTTTGAACCAAGTGTAGCCAATTTTTCCATTAAACTAATAAAAATATGTGGAGTGGAAAAATAATGGCTGCTAATTAGGAAAGATTTTCAATTCCGACACTAGCCTTGCATTTTTGCGACTACGAAATTATAGACAATATTTAATTATCTGTTATTGATTTTTATATTCTAACTTGTAAAAATCTTTTGGACTGCCTTTAAATCCTTGCCCTCTTATAAAGAGATTAATAGCAAATGGAGATGGTTCTAAATGTGCAACAATGTTATCTAAGTCGATAACAAACCCAGCCCCGTGCCCACTAAAATAGTCACTTATTAAAAGTTCTTTTGATCGGAGAAAGTCTAGTTCTGAATCTATTTGATGTACACTTTTAATTTCTACTATTTTTGATAATTCGTCTAAAGAAATTTCAATATGATTTGCTTGGATAAAACCATTTTTGTCAACATTCATAATACATTTGCTACAAATATAATTTAATATTTTAACTTGATTTCTTGTCAATTGTTTCAAAGTATTTACAAATATTAAATTTAAATCATCCCCATCATCCTCATTACATGAAGATGCAATTAATCCAGCCCACATTTCTTGAATAGTATCGTCGTCGCACCAAGATCCATTTTCAATAATTTCTTTAATTACTCTTGGATGTGCATTCAAATTGATTTCTCCATCAATAAACTGTAGTTTGTCATTGGACTTTTCAATTATTTTTATAATATTATTTAGTCTCCAATGTCGAACTTTGTCTTTATACATTAATCCTAATTCTTCAGCAGCGGGTAAACAAATTCTACTTAATAAAGCCTCAGCAGCTCCAAATCCTTTTTCAACAGCAATTTTCAAAGATTCACCATATGGTGCTAAACCCAAAAGATCCGTAGAAGTTTTATTGTTATTATTATCCATCATATTTGTTTAATATTGTCCATTCAAATTTACGCATTGCACCAATATACAATTTATAATTGCGTTAATGTTGTTTTTAGCTATCTATTTATTAACCATTAAATATAAAATATAAATATGTTATTTCCTTACGGGAAACCATAAAGCAAAAAACCGCCCTACAAAGTAGAACGGTTTATATATTAAATTTGTCTTAGCTTACGCTGTTACATCATTCCTGGCATTCCACCACCCATTGGCATAGCTGGTTCAGCGCTTTTTACTTCAGTGATAACACGGACATTTTCTGAAGTTTCCGGATTTTGGAGAATATTTTAAAAGGGGAGTTTTTTAATTTTGAATAATAACTGCTTTTGTTGGTAAGTAATTATCTACTTTGCTTCTTTCAATAATTTCAATTTCAACTTTTTCGAAATCGTTTGTCTGCATTTGAATTTTAGCAGTTTCATCATGTTTGTATATTTTTGAATTTAGAATTTTTAGGATCTCCATAAATTCATTATTCATAAATGGCTCAATAAAGCAAAGACTATAAACTTTTCCGCTGGATTTATAAGAAATAAATCTTGGATTTCCTGCAAAATATTCATTCCTATTGAGTTGTTTTTGTTTGACAAAGGATTCAATATTTTTGCCAGATAATGAGTTTAATTTGTTAATTTCTTCTGAAGTTAATGTATATTGGAAATAGTTTTTCCCATCCCAGCTATCTGAATAGACGGTTAAGTTTCCTTTCTTATCTAATGTAGCGTAAGATTTAATTTCAATTTTATTATTTGATATTAATTCATAATCAACAATTTTTAAATCTTGAATTATATTTTTTTGTGAAAACAGATTTATACATAAACATATAAAAATAAGTAATGCGAACTTTTTCATGATTGATTAATCGGTTTGAATGTGCTTTTTGTTGTAATTACGGTTGATATTCAAATTTACACTTTAAGCTCATATATGATATATAATTGCAAATAAAATTTTAAGTAAAAAGTTCTTTAGATTTTCTATATAAAAAACCGCTCTGAAAATCAGAACGGTTAATATATTAAATTGTCTCAGCGACACGCTATTACATCATTCCTGGCATTCCACCACCCATTGGCATAGCTGGTTCAGCACTCTTCACTTCAGTGATAACACATTCAGTCGTTAAAAGCATTCCAGATACAGAAGCTGCATTTTCAAGGGCAGCTCCTATTACTTTAATTTGTTGAGTTGAGAATCTGTGAGATTTTGAATAATAGTACTTCACTTATTCGTTAATAAATACAATAAGCTTGTTATCAGCTGTTTTTGAAATGATTGTATCATTTCTTTTTTCCGTAATTTTGTATTTTCGTGAATTGAATTTAATGAATTCTTTGTTTTCAGAGTATTTTAATAGGAAGGATTTTTTTTGATCATTATTATAATTCATTTCAAAAGGAAATTCAAATTTTTGAACTGCAAAACCTTCACTGGCTACAACCCAATATTCACACAGTATTTTATACTTGTATTTATATATTTGTTTAATAAGATATTTTTTGTTTTCAAATTTTATGAAACAGTTTGGAGGATAAATATTTTTGTAATTCGTATTGTATTCAGCACTTTCAATAGTTAATTTTAACTTTGTACTTATCAGAATTCCAGCAAAAATAATTATTAATAAAAATAGAATTTTAAAATATTTCATTACATTCAGTTGTTAAAGCATTCTGGAAACAGAAGCTGCTTTTTCAAGAGCAACTGTTATTACTTTAGTTGGGGCAATGATAAATGCTTCAAGTATATGAACATACTCGTCAGTTTATTCGTTGATAAAGGAAAGTTTAAAAATTTTCACATTATTGAAGCCTCCATTTTCAAAATATTCAGTTTGTACAACAAAGTATGTTGGAGCATTTTCAATTACTTTGAAAGTGAGTGATTTATTTTTGAGATATGCTTCATCGTAATTACTATTAGTTTCCTTCAAATTTAATTTGTAGGTACATTTATCAGTCCATTCAATTTTATTAATTGTATAAACGTTATTATTTCTTGTTTCGATAACTTCATTTTTTGTAAATGTCAGATACGATTTTTCTCTTTTTTGTAGTGTTTCATAATAGTAAATTCCTGTTTTAATATCGTCACAGTTAGAAATGCTTTCTTGCTTTTCGCGGATGAATTCTTTTTTTCTGTAATCTAAAAAACTTTTACAATTACTTAGCAAAAGTCCTTCAATAGAAACGTAATAATCCTGAATGTCTTTTGTATTTGTATTCTGAGGGTCATTAAATTTTCTTACGACTTCAGCGTAGTTATTTTCAAAACTTTTTGAACACACTCTTCCAGTTTTTTTTCCGGATCTTTTAAATTTTCTACATTTCCTAAACAGGTACAGATTTCGTTTGAAATTTTTTCCTCTAAATTTTGAGAGAACAAACTCATTGAGCTAATCAATAAAGTAAATTGTAGTATACGTTTCATTTTGATACAATGATAGATAGCATTCAAATTTACACACTATACAATAAACAACTATGCTCATATTGTTTAGGTTTAAGCTATCTGTTTTTTGGTTATTAATTTAAGATCTAAATATACTATTTTCTTAATAATAACCATGCTTAAATAAAAACCGCCCTACAAAAGCAGAACGGTTAAGTTTAGCACCTTTATAAAGTCGGATAATTTTGATTAAAGAAATTTTAATCTCGTTCCATTATCCGGTACCAATTTTTTTCTAACTTCCAATTATATTCAGGTTTTACTTTTATTAGTTCTTCGTATTGCTTTTGTGTCTCATTATCATTTGTGAATATAAAATAAGTTTGTGGTGCTTCGAAAAAGCCCCGAGAAATCCAGAATTTGATAGTTTTCGTACCTTCTGTTTTATTTTGATAAACCCAAATATCATTTCCGCCATTTGAAATAATGGGGAAGTCAAATGAAAGTTTACAAATGCCATTATTCATTTTTGTATTGGGTTTCAATTTTTCTGTTAAAACATCTTTTACTATTTGATTGCGCTTATTGTAAGAAATACTCCAGTCAATTTTTTCAATAATGGAGTTGGGGATTTTGTTGAAATTGTAAAACGTTAGAACTAATAAACTCAATGTTACTGAAAGATTTATTATTCTGTTTGCCTTTATGTTTTTCTTTTCTTTGATTAATTTTATGACTTGTCTTACTGTTAAAATTAGCAAGATTATACACACTAAAAGCCAAGAAAATGGTTGGATAAAATAGGGAAGATAAAAGTAGTCAGCAAGAACAAAAACTAACCAGGTTATTACCAATATTACTATTTTTTTTGTCATTCAATTCGTTATTAAGTTTTGTTTGTCATTGGTTCATCGGATTATGTTAACACCCAAATTTGCAAATTGCTCCAATATACAATTATAAATGAATTTTCAAGTAAAAATCCTGTTGGATCTATTGTAAAACAAAAAAACCGCCCTACAAGTAGAACGGTTAGTATATTAATTTGCTTCGGTCGCTGACCGTTACATCATTTCTGGCATTCCACCACCCATTGGCATAGCTGGTTCAGTGCTTTTTACTTCAGTGATAACACATTCAGTTGTTAAAAGCAAGATTGTATTTATTTTTTTACAATAACTTGCTTCGTGAGGGATTTATTGTTTTTGAAAGTTAATTTTAGGTAATATATTCCAGGAGAAAAATCAGTCACATCTAACTTAATGAAATCTTTTGTATTTGTAATGAATTTAGGAGTTAAAAATCTTCCATCAGCACTATATAATTCTACTTTTTCGGCTTTGCCATTTAAATTTACATTGATATAATTGGAAGTAGGATTTGGATATACAACAAATTGTTTTTCAGTTTCTTTTTCTGATGTACCTAGAACTGTATACCCGGTAAAGCTTCTGTATATTTTTCCATTTGTTCCTGCTGTGAAAATATAATTATTAACTAATTCAAGAGAGTTTAATCTATACTGAGTTGTTACTGATGACCAATTTATTCCGCCATTTATGGTTTTGTATATTTCACCATTTTCATTTACAATATATCCTATATTAGGGGTGTAAAATTTTGTTAATGTATAATAGCCGTAAGGAACTGACATTTGTGTCCAACTTAGACCACCATTTGTTGTTTTGTAAAATATAGAGTTATCTCCCGCAAAGTAGCCATTATTTTCATCAACAAAATGAAAAGAGTTGATTCCATCTCCTGCTAATTCAATGAGTTGATTCCATGTGTTACCTCCATCTATAGTTTTATACATTGCTCCATAATAATTCCCAACTCTATTAGCATAACCCACAAGCGAGTTTACAAACTGAATATTTCCAAAGGCTTGGTTTGATACCTGTGTCCAACTGCTTCCTCCGTTTGTTGTTTTCATGACTTTTTTTTGGTTAAAACCACCAGAAATAAAACCAGTATTACCATCCAAAAAACAAATAGAACTTATCCCTTCGTCTATAATATCATTTCCATTATTTAATATTTCCCATGTTGATCCTCCATCAGTTGTTTTATAAACATGTCCTCCATATGTTCCTCCAGTAGTTGCATACCCTAAGTTTTCATTAATAAATGTGAAATCACTACTATTAACAGATGTGCCAAGATTTAACGTGCCAACCAATGTCCACGTGTCACCAAAATTATTGGTTTTGTAAAATTGATTATTAGTTAATGCAAAACCAACATTATTCACTATTTGTAGTTGTCTGAAATCATTGTAGGTGGGCGAATGTTGTGTCCATGTGTTTCCTCCATCTATGGTTTTAATTATTCTTCCTCTTGCTCCTGTAGCAAACCCTTTGTTACTATCCTGAAAGAAAATGCCATACATTGAAGTATTGTCAAAGTATCCGTTTTGGAAAAAAATCTGGCTCCATGTAATTCCGCCATTAGTCGTTTTATAAGTTGCACCATAATTACCTGTGGCAAAACCATTATTTTCATCTAAAAAGTAAAAATCATACATTGCTTCAAATGATCCTGTAATTTCTGTCCAACTTTCGCCACCATCTGTGGTTTTAAATAAGTCATCGTGTTGTCTTGATGCAAAACCGACATTCTGGTTTATGAAATAAACTGTCAAAAAGTTAGATGGGTATACATTAGTATTATAAGTATTATACCAGGTGTTGCCACCATCTATAGTCTTCTGTATCTTGCCGTTATTACAAACAGCATGTCCAATCAGAGAACTTGTAAAGGCCGTTTTGACAACTGTTACGTTTGGAATAGTATAATTTATCCACGTAGTTCCACCGTCAAGGGTTTTAATAATACTATTCGAACCTGATAGAATAATTGTGTTATTGTCTATAATATTTACTGTATTAAAAGAAGTATTAAAGCCAGTAGATATTTGTTGCCAACTTACACCATTATCTATGGTCTTTAAAATATAACCGGAATCCCCTACAATATAGCCAATCCCATTCTTAAAACTAATATCATTGCCACTTAAAATATTTTGTTTTTTTGTCCAGGTCGCACCAGAATCTATAGTTTCTAGGAGTTCATTTGATGTAATTATAAAACCGTTATTACTAGAAACGAATTCAATATGCTTTCCAGTGTTTGTTGTTGGCTTGGGGTTTAATAACTCCCAATTAGTCTGAGAAAATATTTCATTAAAAGTAATAGTAATTAAAAATAGTAAAAGTATTTTTTTCATTTATGATTTTCTTTTTATAACGTTTTTATTGTGATCAGGTACGATCATGAAGATATAATATTTATAAGCAAAAATAGTGTGAATGCAATTTTAGTTAATTGCTAAATCTTTTTAGAACTTTGATTCAAGTTTAAAGTTTGTATAATGTATGCTTTCATGGTTTTATTTAGAGGGCCAAATATAGTTAAAAAACTAATACAGAAAAAAACCGCCCTACAAAGTAGAACGGTTTATATATTAAATTGTCTCAGCAACTCGCTATTACATCATTCCTGGCATTCCACCACCCATTGGCATAGCTGGTTCAGCGCTCTTCACTTCAGTGATTACACATTCAGTTGTTAAAAGCATTCCAGATACAGAAGCTGCGTTTTCAAGGGCAACTCTTGTTACTTTAGTTGGGTCAATGATTCCTGCTTCAAGCATGTGAACGTACTCGTCAGTTTTCGCATTGTATCCGAAGTCTCCGTTTCCTTCTGCTACTTTAGCAACGATTACAGAACCTTCACCCCCTGCGTTGGCAACGATTTGTCTTAATGGCTCCTCGATAGCTCTCTTAACGATTTTGATCCCTGTAGTTTCATCAGCGTTAGATCCTGAAAGATTGTCAAGTGAAGAAATTGCTCTTACTAAAGCAACACCACCACCTGCAACGATACCTTCTTCTACAGCCGCTCTTGTAGCGTGTAGGGCATCATCTACTCTGTCTTTTTTCTCTTTCATTTCCACTTCAGAAGCAGCTCCTACATAAAGTACAGCAACACCTCCAGCTAACTTAGCCAGTCTTTCCTGAAGTTTTTCTCTGTCGTAATCAGAAGTTGTAGTTTCCATCTGAGCTTTGATCTGAGCTACTCTTCCTTTGATTTTAGCTTCGTCACCACCTCCGTTTACAACCGTTGTGTTGTCTTTGTCGATCGTTACTTTCTCAGCAGTTCCAAGCATATCCAAAGAGATGTTTTCCATAGTGAAACCTTGCTCTTCAGAAATCACCTGTCCACCTGTAAGGATCGCGATATCTTCTAACATTGCTTTTCTTCTGTCTCCGAATCCAGGAGCTTTTACAGCAGCAATTTTAAGGGAACCTCTTAGTTTGTTTACTACCAAAGTAGCTAAAGCTTCACCTTCAACTTCTTCAGAGATAATTAATAGAGACTTACCACCTTGTGCAATTGGCTCAAGAACCGGTAACAATTCTTTCATGGAAGAGATTTTCTTCTCTACTAAAAGGATATATGGGCTTTCAAGTTCAGCTAACATTTTCTCAGGGTTTGTCACGAAATAAGGTGACTGGTATCCTCTGTCGAACTGCATACCTTCTACAACGTCTACCGTTGTATCAGTACCTTTAGCCTCTTCTACAGTGATTACTCCTTCTTTACCAACTTTCCCGAACGCTTCAGCGATTAAAGAACCGATGGTATCATCGTTGTTAGCAGAGATAGAAGCAACCTGCTTGATTTTTTCTGAAGAATCTCCAACCTCCTGAGATTGAGATTTAAGGTTTTCAACAACAGCAGTTACCGCTTTGTCGATCCCTCTTTTAAGATCCATCGGGTTAGCACCGGCAGCTACGTTCTTAAGACCTTCTCTTACGATAGCCTGTGCCAATACAGTAGCGGTAGTAGTACCGTCTCCTGCAATATCATTGGTTTTGGAAGCTACTTCTTTTACCATCTGAGCTCCCATGTTTTCTACCTTATCTTCAAGTTCGATTTCTTTTGCTACAGAAACACCGTCCTTAGTTACGTGTGGAGCACCGAAAGATTTTTCGATCACTACGTTTCTCCCTTTAGGACCTAAAGTTACTTTTACTGCATTAGCCAATGCATCTACCCCTCTCTTTAGCGCGTCTCTTGATTCAATATCGAATTTTATTTCTTTTGCCATAATTTTTTATTGTATTAATGTACTTTGTACAATGTATTAATGATTTTGTATTCTGAAAATATCATTTTACATGAATACATTTTACTTTTTACAAATTAACCGATGATTCCCAATAAGTCAGCTTCTCTTACGATTAAGTAATCTTTCCCTTCTAACTTCAATTCAGAACCTGAATATTTACCATAAAGTACTTTGTCACCTACCTGAACCGTTGTAGGCTCGTCTTTTTTACCAGGACCTACTGCTACTACAGTACCTTCTTGCGGCTTTTCCTTTGCAGTATCCGGGATAATAATACCTGAAGCTGTTTTAGTTTCTGCTGCGATTGGCTCTACCAGAACTCTGTCTGCCAATGGTTTAAAGTTTACTGACATAATATATTTAATTTTTTAATTATTTCTGTCTTGAAATTCTCTAAATGTATGCCATGAGGCGCCGATGGCTGAAATGGCAGATTTTTATTTTCCGAATGTGAAAATTTGGCAGAAAAATTATTTTTTACGGGCCGGAATTCCGAAAAGATAGCTGGTTAATACAGGTACTACAAACAAAAGAACGGTAACGGCAGAAACTAAAATTTCCATGGTATGGCTGCCTAAAAATTGAGCGAATGCCGTGGCAGGGTAGAAGTGCTCATACAGAGATAAGCTTAGTTTAATTCCTAAAACAGCAATTACAATAAAAGCAGCGGTTTCCAGGAAGGGGAATACCTGCATAAGGCGTACAAACCACTGCGCAATAAATCTCATGGCTAAAATTCCTATAAAAACACCTAATGTAATCAGAAGTAAGTTGTCTGAGAAAGCGACTGCCGCAAAAACATTATCTATGGAAAATGCAAGATCCATTACTTCTACAATGGCAACCGTAGCCCAGAATTGCCCCAACAATCCAATTGAATTTTTATACAGCCAACTGGATTCTTTGTTGGGGTTTTCTTCTGAACTTTCATCATCACTTGTGTTTTTTATTTTTTTGATAAACCAGTCAACAGAAATATAAATTAAATACAAACCTCCCAGCGGTTTCAGCCACCACACGGAAATCAGCACAGAAGCAAAAATAAGAGCCAGTCCGCGGAACACATAAGCTCCTAGGATTCCGTATTTCAAAGCTTTTTTTCTTTGATTTTCGGGAAGATCCATAACGATGGTAGCCAATACGGCTGCATTGTCTACGGAGAGAAGGCTTTCAATAAGGATAAGATTACCGATAATGGCTATCGATTTTGCCGGGTTTTGTAATATGTCATTTAAAAGGTGGGTAAAATCAGGAAACATCATTTTTTAAAGAAATAGTATTTTGGTTAATTTTTGAAATAATGGCAGCCGAAACGGTAATGCCTATGAAGTTGGTAACAGATCTGGCTTCATTCATAAAGCGGTCTATGCTGTATAATAGCGCAAGATCTGTGGCCGGAATTTTTCCGAACCGGCTTAAGGTGAACATCAGGGCAAGAAAGCCTGACCCGGGAACACCCGAAGCTGTTTTTGATGCAATTGAAATGGTGATAAAAAGCCAGAAATAATCTTTCGTCGTAAGCGGAATATTATAAAGCTGGGCCAGGAAAATACACGAAATTGGAAGGTAGATGCAGGCTCCTGCCAGATTGAAATTATATCCCAAAGGAATAACAAGGCGAAGAATTTTTCTGTCATATCCCTGTGATTCCATTTTATCAAAGATCATGGGAAATGCCGTCTTTGAAGAAGAGGTAGCTACTACCAGAATGATTTCTTCCTTGATGCTGATCAGAAAATCCCAGAGGTTAATTTTAAAATAAGCGGTTATAACCCCTAAGATCCCGAAAATAAAAAATACACTGGTAAGATATACCGTGGCAACAATCTTACTCAACGGTAGTAAAGTATTAATTCCGTAGACTGAAATTCCGTAAGCGATATTACAGAAAATAACAACAGGAAGAAAAATGTAAACATACTTGATAAGTTTGAAGAACAGGTTTCTTCCCACATCTATAGCTTTAAGAATGTTATTCTTTTTCTTTGAAAGGCCAATCACGACTCCCGCAGATATTGATATTAAGAGGAAAAGTACATAATTGCTGATATGTAAAGGATTGGTAATCCTTGTTAAAAATCTTTCCGGAAGTGCTTTATGGGAAGAAATAATAATTCCTGTATTGGCACCTGGCTTTAGAAGAAGCCCGGAACCGATTCCCAATAAGATACTGATAGATGTGATGATCAAAAAATACAGTACCATCTGGCTTACAATTTTAAAAGCATTTTTGGTACTGAAAATATAGCTTACCCCATACATCACCGCAATGAAAATAACGGGAACGATCAAAACCTCAAGAAGCATGAAGAAGTAACTGCTCACCGTTTCCAGATGCTTACTGACTTCCGGAAAATAATAGCCGGTTAGTGCCCCGCAGATAATCGCTGTGAACACATAAAGCGTAAGGTTTCTTAAATAGGGATCTGTAAATGTTTTTTGCTTGATAGGTTTCATCACTCACTTTTTATAGGATAAGATTACGAAATTTAAAGTTATAACCTTATATAATACCAAGAATCAATGCACTCACCAACATGATGATGGAGGAGCCCAGGGCCCATTTCAATGTATATTTTAAGTGATCTGAAAACTCCACACCTGCCAGTGATACCAGCAGATAGGTAGACGGAACCAGCGGACTGAGAAGATGTGAACCTTGCCCGATAAGACTGGCTCTTCCCAATATTTCAGGCGCAATTCCCAATTCATGTCCGGTAGCAACAATGATAGGCAGTATCCCGAAATAATAAGCATCATTGGACAGGAAAAAAGTAAACGGAATACTGAATAAGGCGGTTATGACATTCATATAACCTCCCCAGCTTTTGGGAACTATTTCTATCATACTGTTTCCCATCGCCTGCATAATACCTGATCCGTTAAGGATTCCTGTGAAAATTCCGGCTCCGAAAATCATTCCCGCTACAGACAATGCATTTCCTGCATGTTTGGAAATTATTTTCTGCTGGTCTTTCAATTTCGGATAATTGATGATAGAAGCAATACAGAAAGCAATCATAAAGGCAATTCCCAATGGAACAATATCCAGGATCATCACCACTAAAAGGGTAACGGTAAGGGCCAGATTGATCAGGATCAGTTTCGGGCGGCGGAGTGCAGGATCTGCTTCCCCAATAATATCATTGCTGTTGTAGCGTGTAAATTTGCCATGTTTTGCAATTCTTATTTTTTCCCTTCTGCCCAAAATATAGGCAACAAATATAACCCACAGGATGCCTATTGCCATAATAGGAATCATAGGAACAAAGATTTCGGTATGTCCCAGCTTCAGAGAGCTCATTACCCTTGCTGTAGGCCCTCCCCAGGGAAGGATATTCATGATCTGCCCGGCAAGCATAATGATGCAGGTAAGAATCAGAGGGTTCATACCTTGTTTTTTGTACAGCGGAAGCATGGCGGCTACTACAATTAAGTAAGTGGATGAGCCATCTCCATCCAATGAAACGAGTGCAGTAAGAACAGCGGTTCCTATTGTTGTCTTAACGGGATTGTCCCCAACTGCTTTTAAAATTATGTTGACAAGAGGCTCAAAAAGCCCCGTGTCTATCATTAAACTGAAATATAGGATCGCAAAGATCAGCATAACACCGGTCAATGCAATTTCTTTGACACCATTTTTCATCATATCTCCAAGCTGTGGACCAAAACCCGCAATGAGGGCAATGGCTACAGGAACAATGACCAATGCTGTAAGCGGAGTCATTTTTTTGTTCATGATGAGAATCATGAAGATGAAAATCATTAAAAATCCGAGAAATGTAAGCATAGTTATATAGATTGGTGGGTGTTATTGTTAATCTTTTTTTCTCCAGTCAAAAGAATTTCGGAAGCCGACGTAGGCATAATTGTCTGTTCTGTGGTCTCCCAGCTGGTTAATAAATGCAAATTCAAGTGCAGAGGCTTTGCTGATTTTTATTCCAAGTCCTGCCGTAATACGGTTGCTGTCGAAGATGTTTTCCTTGGTGGCATTAACACGGACTTCATTTTTTAAAATACCATAATATTGTCCTGTTTTCCCAAAAGGTATTCTCATGGAAAGAAGGTACCTTAACCGTACTTTAAACTCATCGGGATTGTTCAAGAAACGTTCTTCTACACGAAATCGATGATTAATCAATGTTCGGCCAATGTGCCCGGTCAGGGTAACCTGTTGAAAAGGCCTTGTTTCATACCGGGTTACTTTTTCTCTTTTGGAATTATAAGAATTCAGGACAAGAAACATTGCTCCTGCTCCGGGTTCTACACCGGGAGCTACTTCGTACTCTAAATACGCATTCACAAGGAATAATCTTCCGTCTCCGCCCAGATCAAATGACCTGTATTGGGAAAGTGCAGTTAAATTGGTTTTATCAGTAAGTTTTGAATTCATGATATACTGATACCACATATTGTAGTTGTCAATACTTTGCCCTTTTACCCAATAATTGTTGATAATTATTAACAAAAAAACAAGTGTTAATTTTATAGTAAACTTCATATAATATTTGATTAATATTCTAGCTTCTCAAATATATTTATTAGCATAAGCGGCTTATGAATTTTTCAATCAATGACAGTTTTTCTCAGCAAACTGCATTTTGAGGCAAAAAGATATTTATATTTGATGCGTTTCAAAATAAGGTATGGGCTATGTTTTTAATCATTAATTTTATTTTTATATTATTGATTATCAGGATTTTATTTAATGGTAAAATTCTGGATAGCCTCATGAAGTACCGTTGGAAATTTTTACTGAGGTTTCAGCATATTTTTTTCCTTTTTATCTTCATTCTGATGACTTATTTCACCGAAAACTACTTCCTGGATTCAACTCAGCTGGTGATAAGTATTTTTTTGAATACCATTTTCAATGTGGGAATTTATTATCTGGTATACTATTATCTGGTTCCCAGGTTTTATTTATCCAATAAATATCCGGAGTTTATTCTTTATGCTTTGATCTGCTTTTTGGTGTCCAGTCTCTTCAGGATTTTGTGGGAGCCTGCAGTTTTTCAGATGGATTTCAGCGGAAAGGGTTATCATGTAGGATTTCTGTATAATGTATACATCTCGCAGGGGATTGTGATTCTCGTGGGGTCTTTTCTGGGAATTACCAAAGACAAGTTTTTAATAGAACAGGATGTAATCAGCCTTGGAGAAGAGAAGGACCAGCTTTATCTTGATTTGCTGAAATCTAAACTGAATCCCCATTTTTTACTAAACACTCTTAATAATATATATGCGAACAGTTTTACCCATTCGGAAAAGACCTCGGATTCTATTTTACAGCTGAGCAGGCTTCTCAAGTATATTATTTATGACAGCGGAAAAGAAAAAGTAACCGTTTCCCAGGAATTTTCTTCACTGAAAGCGCTTGCCGCTTTGTACCAGCTTAAATATAATAACCAGTTGGATATTGTAATGGATATTGAAGATCAGGAAGAGTTTGATATCGTTGAAATTCCTTCTGCTGTATTTCTTACTTTATTTGAAAATGCTTTGAAACATTCTGCAATAGGAGAAGATTCTCAGGGGTTTATAAAACTGTTCTGTAAAATTGAGCGCTCTGAGCTGTATTTCGAGATTATTAATTCTGTAGGGAAGGATAGAAGTAATCCGGTTGAATCAGATTATCACGGGTTGGGTAACGAAGCAATTATTCATATATTGGAAAAATTTTATGCAGATCAGTACGAGTTTTACTCCGGACCGAAATACAGTGATCAATATAAAATTGCCTTAAACATTATTATAAATGGCTAATCTGACTATCGTAAATGTAGACGATGAATATCCTGCATTACAGCTTGTAAAACAATATTGTGCTCAGCTTGAAGATGTTCAGCTGCTGGCTTCATTTCAGAAACCGGAAGAAGCGCTGGCTTTCCTGAAAGCGAATAAAGTAGATCTGGTTGTTTTCGATATCAATATGCCGGGAATCAATGGTGTGGAACTTTTGCAGCAACTTCCTGATCCGCCGCTGTGTATTTTCCTTACGCTGGAAACTAAATACGCAGTGAAAGCATTTGAGCTGGATGTTGTTCATTATCTCATCAAGCCTGTGGATTTTGAGACTTTTAAAAAAGCCGTCAATAAAGCAAGGGATTTTGTTCATTTTAAAAGTTCAGCCAATAACCGGCAGCAGGAAGATTTTATTATGTTCAAATCCAATTATGTCATGAATAAAGTCTTTCTTAAAGATATTCTCTGGATACAGGGTTTCGGGGAATACATTGTATTGATGACGCCCCTGAAAAAATATATGATTCTGGAGAGAATGTCCAATTTTGAAGAAAAATTTCAGCATTTTGGGTTTATCAGAATTCATAAATCTTATATTGTATTGTCAGATCACATCAGTTCTTATAATTCCAGCCATGTTTTCCTTAAAAATGGTGAAGAGCTTCCGCTGGGGCGTACCTATAAAAAGAATATTAAAGCACATTTAAGTTAAAAAAGAAAGCCGGAAATTTCCGGCTTTAAATTGTTATCAAATGACTGCATTACGGACAAGACTGGCCGGGGCCGATCCATAGGATACATTGTCCTTTGTAATTGTACTCGCAGCAAAAACGTCCTGCCGCTCCGCCATTGATAGATTTCTGAGCATCTCTGCTTAATACTTTGGCATTTTTCATAGTTAAAATATTTTGGTTTGTACATCCTGAGCATTTAATGTCAATCAGGATTTTGACACTGGTGTAAAAGAAGTGAATCAAATATACTATTTTTCCTTGTAATGTGATATATTTTTGTTGATCATTTTTATAATAAAATTTTGATTATCAGTTGTTAATGGTTTTTGTTCGGAATGCCAGAAAGTGAGAATATAAATAGAAAAGCCGGACACTTCCGGCTTTTCAAAATTGTTATCAGTTGATAGAACTAAGGACAGTTTTGTCCTGCTCCGATCCATAAAGTACATTTTCCGTTTTCGTCGCGTTCGCAGCATACGAGTCTGGAAGCAAGTCCGCCATGGATTGTTTTTTGAGCATCTCTGCTTAATAATCTGGCATTTTTCATAAGTAATATTTTGTTTTTTTATCCTGAACATTTATTGTCAATCAGGACTTTTGACATTTTGTGTTGATGATAAATCAAATATAAATATTTTTAAGTCAGGGTATTATGTTTTTTAGACGCAAGCAAGATATTGATATCTTTCAATACTTTATCGGATTGTTTCCAAAGACATCCTTCTTCCTGCCATATCCATATCCTGCTTTTCGATTTTCCTTGTTATGGTATCAATATAATAAGTTGTGGTAGCACTTCTGTTGCTGATGTCATCATTTGTTTTTACCATCCAGACCGGTTTTCCGTTGTATTCTGCTTTTTGAGTATCAAGGATGTAAGCCTTCATTATTCCTTTTTTCTCAGATTTAGGATTATAGTCAAAAATGGAAATTTCTGCAGTATAGTTTTCTTTTAAGGGAAGATATCTTATAAGCATTGCATAACTGCTGCTGTCAAAATAATTGGTTGCAGGAATTTCAATGATCTCTTTTTTCTGGGATTTTTTATCCAGGTAATAGCCGGTGACTTTATCTTTCCCGGATCTAAGGACCATATCTCTGTTTACATTGTAAGAAGAATGGTAAATGGGCTCGAAGTCCGATATTTTTACAAGGGTAGAATCGGTCCACTTGGCATCCGGAGCCTGTTTCATCTTTACCGTTGTTCTGATCAGGAGATCCGATTGGTTCAGCTTTTTGATTTCTGTAATAATGGTTCCTATTTCTATTTTTGTATCTGCTTTTTCTGCATACCATACAGCTTCAGAAGTCTCATTTTTGATCAGCTTCGGATTAATCCCTGAGTTTTTTGGATTCAGCAGGTTTTGGGCAAAAAAATTAGCACTGCTTAGTATTAAAAGGAAAAGAATGGTTCTCATGATCTTTTTAATAATAAGTAGTGCTATATCTGTTAAAAGTTACAACAGATTGGTTTTTAACTCTTTCCTGCTGCTTGCATCGGATTGACCTTTCCGTTGGAGCTTCCTCTTACAGGTGCTCCGTCCTGTTTTTGTTTGAAGAGCTGGAATTTAGAAGTTTCAGTACCTGATCCGGCGCTGCTCCAGAAGTTATTGTTCGTATCAATATCAGCAGTCTCTCTCATCGGGTCAAGCTGAATTGATTTTACTTTTTTATCAAAATAATACGTCTTGGAAACTTTTTGCTCATTTAGTCTCCATATCTGCGCAGCAGATTTATCATATAATTTGGAACCGTCCTCAAAAGTAAACTCAAGAATAATAGGCATTACCAAACCTCCTTTGTTGACAAAATCAATCTGGTATCCTGTAATATTTTTAAATTTCTCTTTATCCTTCGCATCCAAAGGAAGACTTGCTTCTGTTTTAGTAGTGTATTCCTTATTATTATCTACCTTTTCCTGGCCTCTGTCATATCTGTAATAGAAATCCTGAGCATCCTTATCAGTATCCACATAGAATTTAATATTTCTGTCTTCTCTGTTTCTGATTTTTGAAAGATCTTCAAAGCTGTTTACCAATGGCTTTTCAACCTGGTATTTTACTTCAGCAGCAACCTTTGGATTGGTCTCAAGATCAGGAACTGCTACCGTTACTTTATCAATGGCAATATCTACAGGGTCTGTTCCGTAGAACCAACCTCTCCAGAACCAGTCAAGGTCTTCACCGCTGGCATCTTCCATCGTACGGAATAAATCTGCAGGTTCAGGGTGCTTGAAAGCCCATCTTTTGGCATACGTCTTAAATGCTTTATCAAAAAGCTCTCTTCCCATAATGGTTTCACGAAGAATATTAAGTCCTGTAGCAGGCTTTGAATATGCATTCGGGCCGTACTGAACAATATTTTCAGAGTTGCTCATGATAGGCTCCAGCTGGTCTTTCGGCAGTTTCATGTAATCTACAATAGTCCATGCCGGTCCTCTTTTGGAAGGGAATTTATTATCCCATTTTTCTTCTGTAAGATATTCTGTGAAGGTATTCAGGCCTTCATCCATCCATGCCCATTGTCTTTCATCAGAATTGATGATCATCGGGAAGAAGTTGTGCCCCACTTCATGGATGATTACTCCGATCATTCCGTTTTTGGTTCCTTCGGAATAAGTACCGTCTTTTTCAGTTCTTCCGAAATTGAAACAGATCATCGGATATTCCATTCCATTGGCAGCTTCTACGGATTGTGCTACAGGATATGGATAAGGAATGGTAAATTCCGAATAGGTTTTAATCGTGTGGGCAACTGCTTTTGTGGAAAACTTTCTGTAAAGACCATAAGATTCTTTCGGATAGAAACTCATTGCCATAACCTTATTGTTGTTTTCAGGAATCGTTACACGCATTCCGTCCCACACAAACTTTCTGGAAGAAGTCCATGCAAAATCACGAACATCTTTGGCTTCAAAAAACCATGTTTTTCTTTGTTTTGAATGATTTTTCTCTGCTTTTTTAGCTTCATCCAACGTTACGATTTCTACAGGCTCAGAGGCATTTTCAGCTTTTCTGTATCTTGAAAGCTGATCAGAAGTTAATACCTGATCATAATTTTTACATTCTCCTGTTCCGCCAACAATGTGATCAGCAGGTACGTTAATTGAAACTTTAAAGTCTCCGAAAACCAATGCAAATTCACCTCTTCCGGTAAACTGATGGTTCTGCCATCCCTGGAAATCACTGTATACACACATTCTCGGATACCATTGTGCCATTGTGTACAGGTCATTGCCGTCCTCAGGGAAGTTTTCATAACCACCGCGGCCTCCCATCTTCATTCTGTTGGAAATATTGTAGTTCCAGTCTACTTTGAAAACGAATTTTTCTCCCTTTTTCAAAACCTTAGGAAGGTCAATACGCATCATGGTTTTATTCACGGTATATTTCAAAGGAGTTCCTGAGGCATCCGTTACTTTTTCAAGAGTAACGCCATAACCGTTATCCTTCACAGGAAGCTCTGTTACTTTAAGCTGCTGGTCAGTCGTTGAAGGGCGAAGAACAGATGATGTATCATAGCCTGCATTTCTGATGTTTGAATGTTCGTTTTCATCCAGCTGCAGCCAGATATAATCCAGATCGTCAGGAGAATTGTTGTAATAGGTCACTGTTTCTGAACCTTTCAGATTTCTTTTATCCTCATCCAGATAAGCGTTGATGTTGTAATCTGCTCTGTTCTGCCAGTATCCATGTCCGGGAGCTCCTGAAGCTGTCCTGTAAATGTTGGGCGTTGGCAGAATAGTTCCCAGCTGCTCAAACTTATTACCGTGATTGCTGCCCGGGTTATTCTGAATATTTTGTGCGGTGAAACCTGTATATGCAAATACAGAAAGTGAAAGTATGGCAACTTTTAGTTTCATAACCGAAAATGATTTATTAATGATCAAAGATAACAATAAGCTGTTGAAATAATGAAAATATTTAACTTTTAAAAAGGAATCCTTTCCAAAGTCATTTTTAAGGATAAAGCGAATACCCCGGAAGAGACAAACAGAATCCAGTCTTTTTTATTCACCTTGAAAAGATTAAGAAGAATGAACAGGATTATCAAAATTGCAAATACTATTACAATTTGCCCAAGCTCCAATCCGATATTGAACCCAAGCAGAGGTAAAGCAATACTCTGGCTTTTAGCGATCATCACCCTTGCCGTATTCGCGAATCCCATTCCATGAACAAGACCAAAGATGAGAGCGAGATAGTAGTTGGCCCGCATTAAGGTCTGTTTCTGATTCTTCATAATAATATTATCCAAAGAGGTCAGAACAATAGTAAGAGGAATTAAAAACTCAACCCAGTCTGAAGGAACTCTGAACACATCCAGGACACTTAAAGCCAATGTAATGGAATGCCCGATCGTGAATGCGGTGACAAGAATCAGGATTTTTTTCCAGTCACTATAAGAATAAACAGCAATAAGTGCCAGCACGAAAAGCTGATGATCCAGAGCATCCAGAGAAATAATATGCTCCCATCCGAGGTTTAAATAAAAAAGGAAATCCTGCATTTTGATTAAAAATTTTTACAAAAGTAAACATTTCGTATGGAGGAACGAATCTCTTGGAGGGCTGCAGCAGCCTTTTTACACTTTTCACACGAATTAAAAGAAATAGGATTTTCGGGTTTGGTATTTTATTAAAGAATACACAGGATAGATATTAGTAAATAATGGCTTCTTTTGAAGGAACCGTCTCTATAACTGTTGCTTTTTTTATATTTGCTGTAAATTAAAGTTCATGCCGGGTAAGTTTTTTTGGAGTTTTCTTTTAATATTAACACTTGTATTTCAGAGTTTTGTAAGTGATGATGCTGTGCATCCTTATCATGTGGGTTCTGTTGAAATTAATTATAATTCAAAATCCAGAACATTTGAAGTGACCGGAAGATTCTTTCTGGATGACATGGAAAACGGATTGGGCAAAAAATATGGCGGAGCTTTTCATTTTAACGATGAAAAATATAAGGCAAAACTAAATGAAGCCCTGCCCAAATACTGTTCAGAATATTTCAAATTAAAAGCGGATAATAAATTTTTGAAAGTAAATTACATCGGCTATGAAGAAGATCAGGAGTCTGTAAATATATATCTTGAGTCTGAACCTGTAGCTACTCCTAAAAAAGTAGAAACTGCGGTGAGTTTTCTGTATAACCTTTTTGATGATCAGATCAACATTGTACATATTATTGTGAATGGGCAAAGGAGCAGTGAAAAACTTACCTATCCTAACCGCTATCTCTATAAACAGTTCTAAGAATATATATTTAGTATATTGTAATTTCACGCAAAGATTTCAGCGTATGATATTATATTTTTGAGGAAGCAAAGGAGGAATCAACTTTGTTGATTTTTTCTAAGCGGCACCAAATCCATGCAGCCTGTTCAGCGACTTTGTCGCCTTCTTAGCTCACTTAATAATAACAAAACTTAATTTAGTCTTTGCGTTTTAAACAGTAAGACAAATTTACAGTTTATTAGTTTTCCAGCTGAAGCAACGTATTGATTCCTTTTGCGTGAGCCAGTAGGTCAGGAAAAAAGTCATCATAACATTGCTGAAGATGATCTTTATTTTTTAAGAAAGCTTCAAATACGGGTATGTCTTTATCCAGGTATTTTGCTTTATTCAGCACATTCTGAATACTGAATTTAATTCCCCAGTCTTCACGGTAGTTATAGAGCCAGTCGTCCTGCTCCATTTTAACAAGCATCCTTTTAAAGTTTTCGGGAAGCCATTGCTGATGCGAATTCAAAACACTGTAAACATGGAGGGAATGAGCCTTCCATTCTGCCAGTGAATGAAGGGAAAGGTCTTTCGCCACAAAATGATCCATAGAAACATCCACAAATGCACCGGCATATAATCTTACCAAAGGAGCAAAAACTTTTTTGGCTTCATGAATAGCAGGGTGGGAATCTGTAAATGTATCAATTGCCCTATGCAGGGTAATACCATCCTGAATATCTTTCGGGAAAGAAAAACGATCTCTGTTGCGGATGAAATCTTCGAGAAACTGTCCCACGATCTGCCCGTCGGTAAAAGAAAGAAAGGAATGCGCCAGATAATTCATAACTTAAAGGTATGAATTAAATGTGAATGTTTGATACTGGTGAATAGTGAATAGTGAATCCGCTTCGCTCGTAAATTTTTATTCACATTTCAATTGACTATTGACTTGCGAAGCAAAAATTGACCATTCACCTTAGAAAAGTCTCTCATGAAAATCTTCAATCTTGCTCACTTCTTCAATCTTAATTCCGAATTTTCTTTTCGGGATTTTATTAAGATTGGAAACGAATATTTTTTCATAACCCAATTTTTCCGCCTCGGTAATTCTTTGTTCAATCTGTGCTACAGGACGTATTTCACCACTTAAACCGATTTCTCCGGCAAAGCAGTAATGCTCAGAAATGGCAATATCTTCATTGGAAGAAAGAACAGAGGCAATAACTGCCAGATCCAGTGCCGGATCGTCTGTTTTGATCCCTCCGGTGATATTCAGGAAAACGTCTTTAGCTCCCAATTGAAATCCGGCTCTTTTTTCCAGTACAGCTAAAAGCATATTCAGCCTTTTTGAATCAAAACCAGTAGAGCTTCTTTGAGGAGTACCATAAACGGCTGTGCTTACCAGAGCCTGGATTTCAAGAAGCATAGGTCTGTTTCCTTCCAAGGTTACCGCAACGGAGTTTCCTGAAAGTTCCTCAAATTTCTTGGTGATCAGAATTTCGGAAGGGTTTTTAATCTCTTTTAATCCCTGTGAGATCATTTCATAAATCCCGATTTCAGACGTTGAACCAAAACGGTTTTTATTCGCTCGTAACAATCTGAAAAGGTGATTCCGGTCGCCGTCAAAATTCAGAACGACATCCACCATGTGTTCCAGAACCTTTGGTCCGGCAATCTGCCCGTCTTTGGTGATATGGCCTACAAGGAATACCGGGGTATTGTTTTCTTTGGCATATTTGATGATCTCATTGGAGCATTCCCGGATTTGAGATACGGTACCCGGAGAACTTTCTATCAATTGGGACTGCAATGTCTGAATAGAATCAATAATCATAAAATCCGGTTCCAGCTTTTTTGCCTCATGAAGAATTTTCTCCAGTGAAGTTTCAGTAAAAAGGAAACAGTTCGGATTTTGAATATCCGTAAGCCTGTCCGCCCTCATTTTAATCTGAGAAGCACTTTCTTCCCCGGAAACATAGAAGATTTTTTTCTTCATTTTCAAAGCAAGCTGAAGCAGAAGGGTAGACTTTCCGATTCCCGGCTCACCGCCAATCAAGGTAACGGAACCCAAAACGATTCCGCCTCCCAATACACGGTTCAGCTCTTCGGAAGGAGTTTTTATTCTTGGTTCCTCACTCGTTTCCACTTCAACAATATTAATCACATGTTGTTTGGTTTTTGAGAAAGGCGGTGTTTTATGGGAGGGTTTTTCCACCACTTCTTCCACTAAGGTATTCCACTCTCCACAATTTTTACATTGTCCCATCCATTGAGGGTACTGGGTTCCGCAGTTTTGACAGAAGTATGCTGTTTTCAGTTTTGCCATACTGCGAAGTTATAAAAAAAAGCATTTTTCTTTCAGAATAATCTGTTTGAATTTATATTAAAAACTAATGTGCCAAGGTAGAAATATCTTTCATATCTTAGCTTCATTCAATAAAATATTAATGTAAAATATTATTACAATGAAAAAAGTATTTTTATCTTTCGTATTTACGCTTTTAAGTATTGTTGCCTTTGCACAGGGAAGCTGGCAGGTAGACCAGATGCATTCTTCTGTTAATTTTAATATTAAGCATATGGGAATCAGTTTTGTGCAGGGAAGGTTCGACAAATTTGACGGAAGAGCTGCTACCGGTGGCGCTAATCTTGATAATGCCGATTTAAGCTTTGCCATCAGTGTTTCCAGTATTAATACCGGAGTGGATATGAGAGACAGACATCTTATAAGCGAAGATTTTTTCGATGTTGCCAAATATCCTACGATTGAATTTAAAAGTTCTTCCGTAACAAAAGATAAAAACAACAACTATATCGTTAAGGGAAAACTGACAATAAAAGGAGTGGAAAAAGAAATCAGCGCACCTGTGACATTCGGGGGCGTTACGAAAAATAAAGACGGAAAAGAAGTAATGGGAATTCAGACAAAGTTTACGGTAAACCGCCTGGATTACGGAATCAAATATGATCCGACAGGAGCTGGTATTGCAAAAGATGTGGAAGTAGCAGCTTACTTTGAACTGGTGAAGCAGTAATTTTCCAACGATACATAATATATATAAAGGTTTTCCATTTGAGCGGAAGACCTTTTTTATTGTCAAATAAATTTTTACGCAGGTTTTATAGTCGTTTGAGCTGTGTTTTTATATTTTCAAAATGTAAATAATTGCTTTGTATTTCTTTTTCCCCTAACTTTGCACAAACCTAATCTAATGAGTAAAAAGAATACAAAGTACATCTTTGTGACAGGAGGTGTAACTTCATCTTTGGGAAAGGGAATCGTTTCTGCTTCTCTGGGACTTCTACTAAAATCACGCGGCTTTAATGTAACGATCCAAAAATTAGATCCTTATATCAATATCGACCCGGGAACTTTGAATCCTTATGAACACGGAGAGTGTTATGTGACTGAAGATGGTGCGGAGACGGATCTGGATTTAGGCCACTACGAGCGCTACCTTGACGCTCCTACATCCCAAAACAACAACGTTACTACAGGAAAAATTTACCAGACTGTCATCGAAAAAGAAAGAAAAGGAGATTTCCTTGGAAAAACAGTTCAGGTAATTCCTCATATTACTAACGAAATCAAACGTAGAATTAAAATCCTTTCAAAACAGAACTACGATATCATCATTACTGAGATCGGTGGAACTGTGGGGGATATCGAATCTTTGCCATACATTGAAACTGTTCGTCAGCTTAAATGGGAGTTGGGAGAAAGTAATTCTATGGTGATTCACCTTACTTTACTGCCTTACCTTGCTTCAAGTGGGGAATTAAAAACGAAACCATCCCAGCATTCCGTTCGTCAGTTAATGGAAAGCGGAATCATGGCAGATGTATTGGTGTGCAGAACAGAACATAAAATTCCTAAAGATCAGAGAGCAAAGCTGGCTCAGTTCTGTAACGTTCCTTTAGACAATGTAATCGAATGTAAAGATCTTGAAACGATCTATGAGGTTCCAATGTATCTTCAGAAGCAGAATTTCGATGATGTAGTTTTGAAAGCGCTGGATCTGAAAAGTGATAAAGATGCTGATCTTAAAGACTGGAAGAGTTTCCTTAAAAAATTCCAGAATCCTAAGAAAACAGTTGAAATTGCCTTGGTTGGAAAATATGTTTCCCTTCAGGATTCATACATTTCAATTGCTGAAGCTTTCAAACATGCTGGAGCAGACCTTGAAACTGAAGTAAAAGTAAGATGGGTATACAGTGGAGACATCACTGAAGAGAATATCAAAGAAACCCTGAAAGGAGTGAATGGTATCCTTGTTGCTCCAGGTTTCGGAGACAGAGGAATTGAAGGAAAAGTTCTTACCGCAAAATATGCAAGAGAAAATAAAATTCCAATGCTGGGAATCTGTTTAGGGATGCAGATCATGACAGTTGAATTTGCCAGAAATGTTTTAGGACATACAAAAGCGAATTCTATGGAATTTGATACCGCTACTCCGGATCCTGTTATTTCCTTAATGGAAGAACAGAAAAATGTTGTAGATAAAGGTGGGACAATGCGTCTCGGAGCATGGAAATGTGCTTTGAAAAACGGTTCTAAGCTATATGATATCTACGGAAGCAAGAATATTTCTGAAAGACACCGTCACCGTTATGAATTCAACAGTGATTATCTTCAGGAATTTGAGAAAAATGGTTTCCTTGCTACAGGTACCAACCCTGAAACCGGTTTGGTAGAAGCCCTTGAGCTTCCTGATCACCCGTTCTATGTAGGGGTTCAGTATCACCCGGAATATAAGAGTACGGTAGCAACACCGCATCCTTTATTCAGAGCTTTCATCAAGGCTTGCGAAAAGAAATAAGGTAAATATTTTATCATAAACGTCTATACATAAACTCAGGCTGATTATTGTCAGCTTGAGTTTATTATATAGTAACAACGTAAAGCATAGAGTTTTGATAAAAAAACAGTATTTTTGTCAGCTCAATTTACGTACACCAGTATGTATATTTTAAACGTAAAATTTTAATATAAAATAAAATGCAACAAAACAACGGAATCGATAAGAAGCAGATGATTAGTTTCGCGGTTTTATGCCTTGTTCTATTCGGCTTTATGTTCTATTTCCAGAACAAACAAGCAAAAGAAGCGGAGCTGAAAGCTCAGGAGCAGAAAACGGAACAAGCAAAAAATGCCGTAAAGCAAACTCAGGCAACCAATATCAATCCAAATGTAACTCCTAATGCCATTCAGACAGCAAGTCTTGGAAATAATGAACTGAAACTTGAATTTTCAAGCTTGGGAGGACAGGTTTCTAAAGTAGAGCTTTTAAAATATAAAGCCTACAACCATAAAACAGACAATGCGGATCAGCCTCTTTATCTGATCACTAAAAATAATTCAAACTACGGCTTTCAGTTTAAAGATAAAACAGGGAAGACCGTTAATACTAAAGATTTAGTTTTCTCACCTGCTGTTAATGGAAATGCTGTAACGCTGACAGCGGATTATAATGGTGCTGTAATTCAGTTCATTTATACGTTACTTCCAAAATATACTTTAGACTTTAAAGTAAGAACTCAGGGACTTTCTAAAATTACTTCTGACAATAAAGCAGATTTTATTTGGGATTATAATGTAAGAAACTTAGAAAAAGGTAGGGCTCAGGAACAATCTCACTCAGAATTTTCGTATGCTTTCAATAATTATAAAGATTATGATTATGACGGAAGAACGACAATGGATGAGGAGAAAGAAACTCTTAACTGGATTGGTGTAAAGCAGCAGTTTTTCTCCTCAGTGATTGAAGCTAAAAACGGATTTACTCAAAGTAAAGGTAATCAGGAAAATGTTGAAGAAGGAGAATATCTGAAGAAATTCAACTATGAAGGTTTTGTTCAGATGACAGGAAGTGAGTTGAATCAGGATTTCACATGGTATTTCATGCCATTGGATTTACCATTACTTAAATCTTATGATAAGAACTTTGATGAAATTCTTCCATTAGGATGGTCGTTCATCGGGGCGATGAACCGTTATTTCTTCATGTGGTTGTATAGTATTATCGCAGCGTGGGGGTTATCTGCAGGTTGGGTAATTTTTGTGATGACGATTATTGTAAAACTGATTCTTTCGCCAATCATGTATAAGCAGCATAAGCTGAGTGCGATGATGAAAGTAATCCGTCCGGAAATTGATGAAGTAAATGCAAAGTTCAAGGATGCTGATCCAATGAAGAAACAGCAGGCTACAATGGAAGTTTACAGAAAAGCCGGAGTGAATCAGATGGCGGGATGTTTACCTGCATTGGTTCAGATTCCTATTTTCTATGCATTATTCCGTTTCTTCCCGAACTTTATTGATCTTAGAGGACAGGGGTTCTGGTTTGCAAAAGATTTAACGGCTTATGATGATTTGATCAAGCTTCCGTTTAAAGTTCCTTTCCTTGGAGACCATTTGAGTATTTTTGCATTAGCTTGTACGATTGTTATTTTGATCTATACGGTAATGACTTCAGGAAATATGCAACAGCCTCAGCAGGAAGGAATGCCAAATATGAAGGTGTTAATGTATATCTTCCCGATTACATTCCTGTTCTTCCTTAATACTTCGGCTTCAGGTCTTTCTTGGTATTATTTTGTATCGAATGCGATTAACATTTTAATTATCCTGGTTATTAAATATGTGATTCTGGATGAGAAGAAAATCCATGCTCAGATTCAGTCTAACAAGGAAAAACCAAAAGCAGAAGGTAAGTTCCAGAAGAGAATGAGAGAGATGATGGAAAAGGCTCAGGAACAGCAGAAAGCTCAGGAACAGCAGAGAAATAAAAAGAAATAATTCTTAATTATAATATGTTAAAGAGCAGCAATTTTAATTGCTGCTCTTTTTTTATGTATGTTTTTATTTAGAATCATTTTAAATTTCCAATCGGACTGTGAGAATTTAATAATTGGAAATCAGCTGTTTTCAGTCATATTTCAATCTGAAGGATTGTCTGTGATATATCGTTGGACCGTGCTTTATAAGGGCTTCCTGGTGTTTTTTTGTAGCATAGCCAAAATTAGTGTCCCAGCCGTATTCAGGATGCTCTTCGTGAAGCTGCATCATGAGTTTATCTCTGTAGTTTTTAGCAAGAATAGATGCCGCAGCGATGGATAACACTTTGGAATCTCCTTTGATAATGCACTGGTGTGGAATGTAATTATAGGGATGAAATTTGTTTCCATCAACCAAAATAAGTTCCGGAGTTATAGTCAGTTTATCCAAAGCACGATGCATAGCATGAATGCTTGCATTAAGAATATTATGTTCATCAATAAAGGAAGCTGGAAGCTCTGCAATAGCGTAATTTTTTACATTGTCCTTGATATAACTATCTAATTCCATGCGGGTTTTGAATGTTAGTTTTTTAGAATCATTAACTAAATTTTGTTCAAAACCTTCATCTAAAATTACCGCAGCAGCTACCACCGGACCGCTTAAACATCCTCTTCCTACTTCATCACATCCTGCTTCGATGTAAAGGTTTGACCAGTTTTTTATTAGCTCCATGTTTGAAATAATAACTGCAAAATTAAATAAACAAAAATATTAATCCAATGTTTGTCCTAACGATTTTATAAAGTGAATATTATGAAGATATTTTTACGTTTGATTTTTAATATTTTAGATTAGCACTTCTTAATGAAAACAGGTTTTTTTTGATAATAATGCTTTTACGTTATAGTGTATATGTCTTTTCTTCTTTTTCTTGACGATTGAATAATTAATGAGTATTATTAATATTTTATTTTTTTTATGTTTTGTTTAAATTTATTATATGTTTTTATTGTTTATGTTGCTTTTATTCTTTGTTTTGTTGTTAAGTTGATGTAATAAACATTAATTTTTGTGCTTGTTGTTGTTTTTTAAATAATGTAGTTTAATTGGTTGTTAATATTTGTTAAAATATTTATTTTTAACAAATATTAATATTTTATTTATTGGTTTTTTTAATGATAGTTGAAATTTTATATTTTTTTAAGAAAAAGTTTTGTGTTTTTAAGAAAGTTTTACAAATTTGTAACCTGTAAAAAATAATTGAATTCGATATGAAGAAATTAACTGCAAGTGTATTTGCGGTAGTACTATCATCATCATTTGTGATGGTATCAGCCCAAAACACTAAAGATACTCTAAAGACCAAAAATATAGAGGAGATCGTTGTTACGGGTGCCTTAGGTATTAAGAAAAAAGCTGATGCTATTACAAATGCCCAACAAATAGTAAGTACTAAAGAACTTAATCAGGCTGCTGCACCAGGGGCAGTTCAGGCATTAACAGGAAAAGTATCTGGGCTTCAAATTACCAACACAAACAGTGCCGTAGATCCAAGTTTTAAAATTATTTTGAGAGGTTCAAAATCAATTACTGGTAATAATCAGGCTTTGGTTGTTATTGATAATGTAATTTCAGATGCTGCAGTTTTAAACTCTTTACCTCCAGAAATTATTCAAAGTGTAAATGTTATTAAAGGATTGCAAGGAGCTGCTTTATATGGTTCTCAAGGGGTGAACGGAGCTATTATTGTTACAACTAAAAGAGGAACGAAATCTGAAAAAATTCAGGTTAATTTGACTTCTGCTGTTGAAGTGACTCAAGGGTTTAAGTATCCTCTTATTCAAAAGAAATATGGAAAGGGGGTTCAGGATGACAGTTATAGTGATGCTGATTATGGTGGTACAAACTATGTGCCTTGGGAAAATATGTCTTGGGGAGCAGCTTATGACTATCCAGGATTTGGAGGAACAATGGTGCCAAGTGGTTTGCCACAGGCAGATGGTAAATTTATTTATGAAAATTATTCTCCAGTAAAGGATCATTTTTCAAAATTCTTCACAAATGGTGTTAGTTTTCAAAACGGAGTAAGTGTGAATGCAGGTGGTTCTGATGGTTATGCATTTATGTCAATCAATAGGCTTGATAATGCTTTTGTTGTTGATGGAGATAAAATGAGACAAAATAATTTCTTGTTCAAAGCAGGGAAAAAGCTTGGGAAATTAAGAATTGATGGGCAGTTCAATTATATAGGTAGATTAGTTAATAAAACTGATTCTGGTATTTATGATGATATCTTACAAATGCCATCTACTAATGATATTAGAAAATATAGAAATTCTGGAATTGGGGGATATCTTACTGCTTATTCTACTAACCCTTACTGGACAGTGGAGCATGCAAGATATAATACTAACAGAGATTATCTAAATGGTATATTGTCATTACAATATGAATTTAATAAGCATATCAACATTAGCTATACAGGGAATTTAAATCTTACTAAAACTCAGCAGGATAACTGGAATGATGGTTCAACTGGCATTATCAGTTATTCTAACACAGGAGTTCCATTCTTAGATTCTCACACTTTGAATCAATTCGGATCTCCAGATGTTACAGCTTATTATTTCAACAGAATATACAACGATAGAAAATACTATGGAGATTTAATGTTAAATTTCGATTATGATTTAACATCAGATTTGAACTTGAAATTTAACCTAGGGAATAATATTCAAGATAGTTATTCTACTGCAAGAACTGTTGGAGGAACAGGATTATTTATTCCAGGATGGTATAACTATAATAATGTATCCAATCCATCTCAATATGGAAGTACGGATGCTCAGGCTGATGGTGGATATATGGATAATTATACTACCAGAAACAGAGTATTTGCCGGATTTGCCAATTTGGATTTAGCTTATAAAGATTATTTATTCCTAAATGGGACTTTCAGATATGAAAAGAATTCTGTTTATACTGTAAATAGCAGAGATCCTCTTACAAACAACAGATTGACAAATAATAAAGCGTATTCTTATTATTCAGTTGGGGTGTCTTTTATTCCGACTAAAGCTTTTGATTTTGGTGGCAATGTGCTAAACTATATGAAAATTGCACCAAGTTTCACGAAGGTAGGAAACTCATCTGGTATAAATCCATATAACGTTAATGCTACTGGTATCATCCCTACAGGTTATCCTTTCGGACCTATGCCTTCATACATTATGTCTACATCCATCACTAATCCTAGTGTTAGACCTGAGTTTGTAAATACTTTTGATCTAAACCTTGCGTTAGGTTTCTTAAAGGATAGAATAACCTTGGAAGGATCTGTTTACCAATCTACTACGCAGGATTTGATTAGTAGTATCACTCCTTCGAATACATCTGGATTATCTTCTTATAGAGACAATATTGGGAAGTCTAGAATGAAAGGTTTTGAAGTTGATTTGGGAATAACTCCAATCAAAACACAGGATATTACTTGGAATCTCCATGCAGGTTATGCAATGTCTAGAACAAAATTATTAGAATTAAGCAGTGGTGCAGAGAGAGTTCCAATCTTGACGTATACAACTCCTTCAGTTGGTTTAGCAGCAGTAGTAGGAGAGAATTTCTATTCAATTGTAGGAACAACTTATCAGAGAGATCCAAATGGTAATATTATTGTAAATTCCAATGGAGTGCCGTTAGTAAACTCCGCAACAAAAGTATTAGGAAGTTTAAATCCTGACTATACGATGACATTTAATACTTCTTTCAGATATAAAGCATTTACATTGTCGGCTGTAGCGGATTATCGTAAGGGAGGTAAGTTTGTGTCATTTACAAAAAGATTGTTGGCATTTACTGGAGGACTAGAAGAAACAGCAAGCCAAGATAGAACTCAAGGTTACGTTGTGCCAGGTTCTGTGCAGCTTGTTAATGGCTCATATGTTCCAAATTCAACACCTGCTTATGGTGATGATTATAATGGTGCAACGACATATTGGTCAGGGTCAATTTACAGAAATGTTGGAGAAAATTTAGTAGTGGATGCTACAGCATTTAAAATTAGAGAAATTGCGGTATCATATGATGTTCCAAAATCTGTTTTAAATTCTACCTTCATAAATAGCCTTAGTTTGAGCTTGTATGCTAGAAACCCAATTATTATTTATTCTAAAGATAATAGAAACTTTGCAGACCCTGAAACAGCAAGTAGTAACGATAACGCTGCGGGAATTGCTTTAACGACTCAATATCCTACAACAAGAACCTTTGGTTTTAAAATTAACGCAACTTTTTAATTAAGAAAATGAAAAATAAATTATATATAATTGCTTTGTCAAGTTTATTGCTTGGAGCTACTTCATGTAATGATTATCTTGATATTAATGAGAGCCCAGATAGAATTTCTGTAAATGATCTGACTCCTAACTTTGTTTTTCCAGGAGCTGTTACAAACAGTTACTATGTGCAGGCAAGAAGGTTAAATCTTTTTGCAGGAATAATGATGAATAGTGTTGCAGGAAACTCCTACTCCTATGGAACGCCTTTTGTAGATGAATATTCTCCAAATATTACTAGTGCATTCTATGCTGATGTTTGGGATCAGTTATTCAGAAATGTAGCTAACTTCCAGTTTGTTTTAGATTATAGTGATCCAACAGGAGAATATACGCAATATAAAGCGATGTCTAAAATCATGAAAGCTTATTATGTTCAAACATTAACTGATTTATGGGGGGATATGCCATATTCAGAGGCTTTCAAAAGAGAATTAAACCTTACTCCTAAATATGATAAAGGAGAAGATATCTATAAGGCTTCTATTGCTGATATTGAAAGTGCAATCCAGATGATTGATTCTAATAAAGGTACTAATCCAGGTAGTTCTGATGTTGTTTTCAAAGGATCTATGAGCAGCTGGAAAGCTTTTGCTAATACATTGAAACTTAGATATCTTATCAGAATGTCTAATGTTACAGGTGATTTAGCAACTTATAGAGATCAAAAACTTGCAACTTTACAAGGGGCAACATTTAATACAGCTGATGTAACTGTTAATCCTGGATATTCTCAAAGTTCTGATGCTCAACAAAACCCTTGGATGAACTATTATGTATACACAAGTGCAGGTGCTCAACCTCAAAACTGGACTTTAGTTGTACCTTCAGAACATATTGCAATTGCTTTAAATGGTAATGCCGTTCATAGAGAGGGGCAAGCTACAGTTCCGGACACAAGAAGTGTATACCAAAAGTTTAATGGAATTGTTGATGGAAGAAGAGGTAGAATATTTACTTTGGTTTCAACAAAAGATAATAATAATGTTACTACAGCAAATGTTGAGGGAGTAAGACAAGGTGCTACTCCTGGGCAGCCAGGTGCTCCATCACTTAGAACTGTTTCAAGAACTGGTGATGGATTAATTGTAGGGTCTCAAACTATTGGAGCTACTGATGCTGCTGGAAGAAAAGCTGAATTAATTCAGAAAGGCTCTTCAAAAGCAGGGGTTCTAATGACAAAAGCAGAAACAGAATTTTTATTAGCTGAAGCTGCCCTACGTTATCCAGCACAATTTTCTGCAGCGCAGGCACATTTCGAAAGTGGTATTACTGCGTCTTATGCTTACCTAGGTGCATCTGGTGCGACAGCTTATATAGCTAGTGTGAATGCAGTGCCTAAATTAGGATGGACTGGTACGGATACTAATAAGCTTGAGGCAATTATGACTCAAAAATGGATTGCTTTAACAGGAATCAATCCTGAACAATCTTATTTTGATTATACAAGAACATCTTATCCGGAAACGCCGTTACCAACAATCTCGCTTAAAGCGGTTAAACCAAACAGATTGTTGTATCCAAATTCTGAATATCAATCAAATGCTAACAATGTACCAAGTATGGCAGCAGATGATGTTTTTGCTAAAAATAAATTTACCCCATTCTGGGCTAGAAACTAATTTTTGTAATACAATTTTAATATATTTTACCGCCTTCGGGCGGTTTTTTTTTGTTTCTGAGAGCTGTACTCTTTATTATAAAATTGTTTGCATGATATCTATAACAATTATAAGGTCGCTTTTTTTTTGATTAAATTGTTGTAAATCAATATGTTTAAATTGCTTATTTATAATTTTTTTCATAGAAATTATCAATTTAAACAATTGTTATTATTTTTTAAATAAAATTAATGATCTGATAATTTGTTTTTGTTAAATATTTTGTTTTTAACTAATTTTAATAGTTTTTTTATTCTTTTTATTTGCTAATATTGAATTAATTGCAAATTTTTCACATTTTACTTTGTGGTATTAATAAAGTTTTACAAATTTGTAAAGTCACAAAATTAATTTGATATGAAGAAACTAACAACCAGTCTTATTGTTTTAGTATTGTCTTCATCTGTTGCTATCGCGAATGCTCAACAGAAAAAAAACGATACTATTACACAGACAAAAGAGATTGAAGGTGTGGTGGTAACTGCACTTGGAATCAAAAGAGAGAAACGGTCTCTCGGTTATGCCACACAAGAAGTAAAGGGGGAGGATGTGAATAAAAACCCTACTACTAACTTTCTGAATAATTTATCTGGTAAAGTTGCAGGTTTGGAGATTAAACAGAGTACGAACTTTGGAGGATCTATCAATGTGGTTACAAGAGGCTTTAAATCGCTATTAGGAGATAATCAAGCCCTCTTTGTTGTAGATGGGGTACCCATCATGAACAAAAATATTAATACAGCGAGCCAGGCAACAGGTGGTGGTGGTTATGACTATGGAAGTTCAGTGTCAGATATTAACCCTAATGACATTGAAACTTTGAATGTTCTTAAAGGAGCAGCTGCAACAGCACTTTATGGTTCTCGAGCTCAAAATGGCGCAATCATTATTACAACAAAAAGAGGAAAGAGAAACAAGGAAGGTATTGGGATGGAGTTTTCTACTTCCATCACAATGTCTACAATAGATAAATCTACATTTCCTACCTATCAGACTCAATATGGACAAGGATATACTGGTAACAGTTTTAGCAGTACATTATATCAGGGAAGTCCAAGGGTAGCTTTCGGAAACGATGCTTCATATGGATCTCCTTACGATGGGTCGATGGTTTGGCAGTATGGAGCATTCATTCCGGGATCACCTACCCAAGGGCAAAGAACACCATGGCAAATTGCAAAAAACGGTCCTATTAAATTTTTCAATACTGGGACTAATTTCGTAAATAGCTTAGCATTTAGTGGTGCTGATGACAAATCAAGTTATCGTTTAAGTTATACTAATACTGATGCTACGGATATTATGCCGAACAGTTCATTAATAAAAAATAATTTTAGTGGGAATGCATCATATAAACTGACTGATAAATTAACGGCTAATCTTTATGCAAACTACATTACGCAGAAAACTATTGGTCGTAATACTACTGGTTATAATGATAATATCATGACTAATTTCAGACAATGGTGGCCCACCAATGTTGATATAAAAGATCAGGAATATTTATATCGCACTTTCCAAAAAAATTATACGTGGAATATGCGAGGTATTTCTGATTTAACTCCGGCATTTTGGGATAATCCATATTTCCAGAGATACGAAAATTATCAAAATGACTCCAGAGATCGATTTGCGGGAAATTTTAGCCTAAGTTATGATGTCACAAAGGATATTAATCTATTGGTAAGGATGGGAAGGGATGGATATACCATGATTACTGAAGACAGGAAAGCGGTGGGTTCATATGCTGGAAATAGTTTTGGTTTAAATGGTTCGGTTAATCAACCTTCAGGTTATGCAACAAGTCTTTATAAATTTTCTGAAACCAATTATGATTTTATAGGAACTTATAAAAAGAATATTACGGATGACTTTAATGTTAATGCATTATTAGGGGGTAATATTAACGTACAGAAAACATATTCTAATCAACAGTCTACATCAGGAGGTTTGTATATTCCAGGTATTTATACTATTGCAAACTCTGCATCGGCACCAGTTCGTCCGTTAATTTCTGACTTAACAAAGTATGTGTATGGAGTATTTGCCCAAGTTTCATTGGGTTATAAAAATACTTACTTTTTAGAGGGAACCTACAGAAGGGATCAATCTACAGCACTTCCTGATAATGATGCTGTATACTGGTATCCATCTTTGTCTGCAAGTGTGGTTTTTTCAAATTTAGTGAAAGCGAATTGGTTAAGTTTTGGAAAAATTAGGGCTGCTTATGCAAAAGTAGGTTCTGATACTGCTGCTGATCAACTGTTGAACAGATATTTTGCACAGCCATCCTACGGAGATATCCCGATATATGCTTATAATACGACTTTAAGAAATTTTGAACTTAAATCTCAAGGGCTTAAAAATTTTGAAGTTGGTATTGAGGCAAAAATGTTTAAAAACCGCTTAGGGTTTGATGTAGCATGGTTCCAAAACAAAGCATATGATCAGATATTACCATTACCTGTATCTTTTGCTAATGGAGCGTTGGCAAAAACTCAAAATGCTGGTGAATTAACCACAAAAGGATTTGAGGTATCCATTAATGCTACCCCAATTAAATCAACTAACTTTTCTTGGGATCTTGGCTTAAACTGGTCTAATCCTTGGACGAAAGTAACGGCACTAGCACCAGGTATTGAAAATATTACAATGGGAAGACTGCAAGGAGGTGTTAGTATTAATGCCCCTTTAAATGGTGATTATGGATCAATCTGGACATCTGATTATGTTTATGATTCAAATGGAAATCCTATCGTGGGAGCGAATGGAGCTTATTTGGTGACTGACACACCTACTTATAATCAGGGAAGTTTCCAGGCTAAGTGGACTGCAGGATTAAGTAACACAATCTCTTATAAAAATCTGTCATTAAGCTTTTTAATTGATTGGAAAAAAGGAGGTAAGGTATATTCGTTAGATCAATATTATGGATATGGAACAGGTATATATCCTGATTCTGTGGGGTTCAATGATTTAGGTAATCCTATTAGAAATACACTTGCCAATGGTGGAGGTGTTATCTTACCAGGAGTAATGGAAGATCCTAATAATCCAGGACATTTTATTACAAATACCATTAGATTGGATAAATCTCAATCAAGTCAGGTTTTGGGAACAGATCTTCCAGGCGCGGCTTATGTTTATGATGCAAGCTTTGTGAAATTAAGAGAAGTAGCTATTACTTATAGGTTTGATAAACATGTATTTAATTCTAAATTTATACAAGGGATGTCTGTAAGTTTAGTAGGTAACAATCTCTGGATTATTCATAAAAATCTGCCATATTCTGATCCGGAGGCAGGTTTGTCTTCAGGGAATATTCAAGGGTATCAATCAGGACCTATGCCGGCTACAAGAAATATCTCCTTTAATGTAAAAGTTAACTTTTAAAGAATATGAAAAAATATATATTAACACCAATATTGGCTCTGTTGTTTGTAGGTTGCACAACGGGTGATGATGTGAATCTTGATCCACATGCTAACTATAATACAACCCAAGAATCTTTGCTTACCTATGCGCAGAAAGAGCTTAGTGATTATATGAATACACCTAATGTTAATGAAAATAACTTTAGGCTTACAATGCAATACTGGCAAGAAACGATTTATGTAAATGAAAGTAACTATGATTTTACAAACAGAAATGTTTCAAATAATGTTTGGACTGATAACTATGTAAATGTATTAAAGAATTTAGACCAGGCGGAAAAAATAATCAATGAATATGTTCCAACACCTGCAGAACAATCTACTTGGCCAGGAAAGAAGAAAAATCAACTTGCAATTGTAGATATAATGAAAGCCTTTACCTATCAGGTTTTGGTAGATACATATGGAGATATTCCTTATACTCAGGCTTTAAATATTGATCTTTATCCGCTGCCAAAGTATGATAAAGCATCAGATATATACTCTTCACTTATTTCAAAATTAAGTACGGATATAAATAATTTATCCGGTAGCAGTGGAACTTTTGGCAATGGGGATATATTTTATAATGGAGATATTTCAAAATGGAAAAAATTTGGTAATTCGCTGTTGTTAAAATTAGGGATTGCTTTAGCAGATGTTAACCCTGCTTTAGCTCAGTCTACTGTAAATCAGGCAATTTCTGGAGGTGTTATGACTTCTTCAAGTGATAACTGTCAGTTCGCATATTTGGCTGCTTCTCCTAATCAAAATCCTATATTCCAGGAAACGGAATCAAGAGATGATTTTATTGCAGGAAAAACATTAGTAGATTATATGAATACAACTATGGATAATAGAATTACTAAATATTATACCGATGTTGATGGCGTATATATCGGGCAGGTAATTGGTTCTCCGGGAGAGTTTTCAGAATTTTCTAACGCTGGTGATTTTGCTTATACAGCTACAACCCCTGGGCTTATTATGACATATACAGAAGTTTCATTTTATCTTGCTGAAGCTGCTGCAAGATGGGGGATAGGTGGAGCGCCGGCTACTTTATACAACTCAGCTGTAACGTCTTCTTTTGCAGATTGGGGATTAGCATCTGATGCAGCTGCTTATATTGCATCACATCCTTATAATGCTGCTAATTGGAAAAAATCAATTGGCGAACAGGCTTGGGTGGCAATGTATAATCAATCAGTGACTTCCTGGAACTTCTACAGGAGATTGGATTACCCACAACTTGTAGCTCCCACTACAGCAATTCCAAATGCTGGGGGAAGAGTTCCGGTAAGGCTTCAGTATCCAGCAGCCGAAGCAACAACAAATGGTACTAATTATGCCGCTGCAAGTGCTGCTATTGGTGGGGATAAATTAACTACAAAAATTTTCTGGGATGTAAATTAATGCAATAATTTTTTTAATATAGATATTATACCGCCTTAGGGCGGTTTTTTTATTTAATAATATCATTATTTAATATTTAAACGGAGTAATATGAATAACTAAATTGAATTATTTTTCTTAATATTTTAAAATTATAGTATTTTTTTTATATATGTGAATTTTTTAACTTATTTTTTTTGTTAATTATTGTATTTTGTTGCTTATTGATGATAAATTTTTATTTTTTTTAACGTTTTTATTTGAATTATTGAATATAATCGACAAATTTGTACGGATATAAAAATAATTGATATGAAGAAACTAACAGCAAGTCTTCTTGTTTTAGTATTGACTTCCTCTATGGCTATAGTAAGTGCCCAGGAGAAGAAAGATACAATTAAAGCAAAAGAAATTGAAGGAGTGGTAGTAACTGCACTGGGTATTAAAAGAGAAAAAAAATCTTTGGGGTATGCATCGCAGGAAATTAAAGGAAGTGCGCTTACAGATGGAACAACGAATACCGGAAATATTGCAGCGCAATTATCTGGTAAAGTCGCTGGACTTAATGTTACTACAAATAACAACTTTGGAGGATCTTCCAACCTTTTAATTAGAGGAGTTAAGACACTGGGAGGAGGTAATCCTTTAATTGTTATCGATGGATCACCTGTTAATAATGCCAGTACTCGGGAAATTCAATTGACTATGGGAATGCCCTTTCTGATATCAACCAGGAAGATATTGAATCCATAAACGTATTAAAAGGAGCAGCAGCCTCTGCACTGTACGGTGAAAGAGGGTTAAATGGTGTAATTGTTATTACAACCAAGAATGGAAAAGGAAAGGATGATGGTTCCTGGGGAGTTACACTTTCCTCTGCAATACAGGTAGGGTTTATTGATAAATCCACTTTCCCTGAGTATCAGACAAGATATGGAGCCGGTTACTCTCAAAAATTTGGTACTCAGGCTTCCGATGGTTTGAATAATGCAAACTTTGGAGCAGATGCTTCTTGGGGACCTAAATTTGACCCCAATTTATTGGTGTATCAGTGGGATTCATTTAATCCTTTATCTCCTAATTATCAAAAAGCTACCCCTTGGGTAGCCGCTAAAAATGGGCCGATTAAATTTTTCGAAAATCCTGCCTCATACATTAATAGTGTAACATTAGAAAAAGGACAAAAAGGGAAAAACATCAGTTTTAATTATGAAAATATGATGTCTGATGGATTAATACCCAACTCGCACCTTAATAAAAATAATTTCTCTTTAAAGATTAATTATGATCTAACCCCTAAATTACATACATCTTTTTATTCTACAATGACTTTGCAGGATACTAAAGGTAGAAGTATTACAGGGTACTCAAACAATATAGCTACCGGCTTCAGACAATGGTGGCAAACCAATGTGGATATTAAGGATCTGCAAAATTTATATTTTGCAAATGTAGATCCACATGTAGCTAATTTGTCCAATAACTATGGTAACGTTACCTGGAACAGGAAGTCTGCGGCAAATGGGGCTCCCGCGTATTGGAATAACCCATATTTCCAGGCCTATCAGAATTATTCTTCAGACAAGAGATACAGAAGTTTACCTATGGTCAGTTAACATATGATGTGATTGATAACATTTCTGTTACCGGAAAAGTTTCTTATGACAGATCAAATCTTATGGCGGAAACGAGATTGGCTGTTGGATCTTTACCTCAGGCTTTTGGACAGTCAAATAACTCTATTGGTTCCGGATATGGAAGACGTGATATACTACAGACCGAGACCAATTATGACTTAATGGTGAATTATAAATTTGATATCACAGATAATATTAACCTTTCCGGAGTTGTAGGAGGAAATATACGTCGAAATTATTATAATTCAATCTATGCTTCTACAGAGGGAGGATTGATAGTACCTGGAATTTATGCTTTATCCAATTCTAAAAAAGCACCTTTGGCACCAGATGAAAATCAGTTTACAACCCAAACAAACTCAGGGTATGTTACCGCTTCATTTGATTTCTTTAAAAAATTCTATATAGATGGAACCTGGAGAGTAGACCAAAGTTCAACATTACCTGCAGGAAATAATGTGTATAACTATCCTTCTGTAACTGGTTCAGTTATTATGTCCGAAATCTTAAATACTAAGAGCTGGATGAATTTCTGGAAGCTGAGAGCAAATTATGCAGAGGTTGGAGGAACAGCAGATCCTTACCAACTGGCTAATAATTACAGATCTTCGGGGATTTTATCTGGTGTAGGAATATATAATTCAATTTTAAATCAGCCAAACCCTAATTTAAAACCACAGAGATCTAAAGAGTTTGAAATAGGAACTGAAGCTCATTTCTTAAAAGATAGAATAACGGTCGATTTTGCTTATTATAAAACCAAAACAATTGATCAGATTATTTCTCTTCCTATTTCTTCCGGTGCCGGATTTACTGCTAAAATAATTAATGCAGGTAGAATTGATAATACTGGCTACGAAGTACAACTGGGATTGGTACCTGTAAAATTAAAAGATTTCACATGGAATATCGATGTTAACTGGTCAAAAAATAAAAATGAGGTAGTTAGCCTGTATCCTGGAATCACCAACCTTTTATTGAATAGTTTTCAGGGAGGTGTCTCTTTAAATGCCAGAGTAGGAGAATCCTGGGGAACGCTAGTAGGTGCTGATTACACGTATTTAAATGGCGAAAAAGTAATTGATCCGAAAACCGGGAAATATTTACAAAATCCAAATCAGGTGATAGGTAATACTACTCCGGATTGGATTGGCGGTATCAGAAATAGCTTTAGTTATAAAGGCTTCTCTTTAAGTTTCTTAATTGATATGCGTAAGGGGGGTGATATATTCTCAACAGATATGTATTATGGATTGTCATCCGGTCTGTATAAAGAAACTGCTGAAGGAGACTTCAGAGATAAACCTATTATTGTACCTGGTGTTCTTCCTGATGGAACTCCAAATAATATTGCAATATCACAGCTTGATAACAGTGGTTCTACCGGATACAAAACACAACCTGCACGCGAATTTGTTTATGATGGATCTTTTATTAAGCTAAGAGAGGCAAGTATTGGCTATATGCTTCCAAAATCTTTATTGGCAGGTACAAAGATTTATGATGCTAAGATTTCAATTGTAGGGAGAAATCTCTGGATAATTCATAAAAATTTACCATATGCTGATCCTGAAGCCATGGTAGGAGGAGGGCTTAACTCTTACGGATGGTCAATAGGTTCAATGCCTACGACAAGAGATCTGGGTATTAATGTTACATTTAAATTCTAAATTACTTTAAAAATGAAAAATATTATAAAAATAAGTTTGGTGTCTGCATGTATTGGATTAGCTTTAAGTTCATGTCAAAGTGATTTAACTTCTCTGAATGATGACCCTAAACATCCGTCGGTTCTTCCATCTGATAACTTACTGGCTACTGCATTATATCAGTCATCTTATTATATGGATAACCCTAGTGTAAATTTCAATAATTACAGATTCTTTACACAACAATGGGCAGAAACACAGTATCCGGACGAAACTCAATATAATTTGGTAACCCGTAATCAGCCTCGTAATCATTTTAACAGAATGTATGTTTACAGTATTAACAATCTGAAACAAGCAAAGGTGAATCTGATGAATGAGGTAGAGACGGATGACATACGCACCAACAAATTGGCAACCTTAGAAATTGAAGAAATTTTTATTTGGGAAAATATTGTGGATACTTATGGGGATGTTCCTTATTCTGAAGCTTTCAAACCTGATGAGATTTTAACTCCTAAATATGATGATGCTAAGACTATTTATCTTGACTTGATCAAAAGAATCGATGCTGTTACTGCTACTATAAAACCTGCAGCGGCAGGTTATAGTGATTTGGTTTACGGAGGTAATATGACTAAATGGAAGAAGTTTGCAAATTCTATTAAATTAAGATTAGGAATGAATTTAGCAGATGTTGATCCTGCATTGTCAAAAACCACCGTTGAATCTGCAATTGCCAGTGGTGTTATTTCTTCTGACGATGACGCTTACAAATTTAAATATGATGGAAATACTTTTTCCAATCCGGTATTTGATAATTTAGTAGCCTCAAATAGGAATGATTTCTTACCTAGTGAATTAGTAATTAATACTATGAGCACCCTTTCTGACCCAAGAATGGATGTTTGGTTTACCAAAGTAGAAGGAGTATATAAGGGAGGAGTCTTTGGAGAATTAAATGATCCATATACTAAATTCTCTCAATTAAGTTCTTATTTCAGAAGTGCTACTACAGCATCCAATCTTTTTAGTTATGCGGAAGTAGCCTTCTTAAAAGCAGAGGCTGCTGCAAGAGGTTATTCAGCAGGAGGTACAGCTGTGGATCTTTATGCTGCAGCTGTAAAGGAATCTATGAGAGAGAATGGAATAAGCGATGCCACTGCAGATGCATATGTGCTTGCACACCCTTATAATCCGGCAAACTGGAAGCAGTCTATAGGTGTCCAAGCTTGGATTGCTATGTTTAATAAAGGTTTTGCTAGCTGGAACTTTACAAGACGTTTAGATTATCCTATTCTTGTGAATCCTCCAAAATCTAATTTATCTTCAGTGCCTTACAGAATGCCATATTCTGATCAGGAGTATGTCCTAAACGGAGCTAATGTAAAAGCCGCTGGTGATAAAATTGGTGGAGATAAGGCTACAACAAAGCTTTTCTGGGATAAGAATTAACACATATTTTATTAACATTCATATTATACCGCCTTCGGGCGGTTTTTTTATTTCCGTATATTTGTACTTCAAAATTTTGACATGAAATGCGGGCTATTACATGTGGCCTATGAAAAAATAAGTATGAACACATGAATATTAAAGATATTATAGAGCAAAAACTTTCGGAAGTTATTTTAAATGTATATCAGTTAAAAGACATTAAACTGGAAGTTCAGGAAAATAAAACGGAATTTGAGGGCGATTTTACAATTGTCACTTTTCCGTTGGTAAAACAGTTGAAAAAGAATCCTGAAAGCATCGGGGTTGAATTAGGGGAGGCTTTGACAGAGCAGACGGAGCTTTTTGAAAGCTTCAATGTAGTAAAAGGATTCCTTAATGTTAAGGTTAAAAATCAATTGTTTGTGGATAATTTCAGATCCGTAAGTGAAAATTTCTCTACAATAGAAAAGAAAAACGCTACGGTAATGGTAGAATATTCTTCACCGAATACTAACAAGCCATTACACTTGGGGCATATCAGAAATAATTTATTAGGATTCTCAGTTGCTCAGATTTTAAAAGAGGCCGGATATGATGTAATCAAAACTCAGATTATCAATGACAGAGGAATTCATATCTGTAAATCCATGCTGGCATGGGAGAAATTCGGCAATGGAGAAACTCCCGAAACAGCCAATACCAAAGGAGATAAATTTGTTGGAAACTATTACGTAGAATTTGACAAAAACTATAAAAAAGAAATTGCAGAGCTGGTAGAGCAGGGTGTAGGAGAGGAGCAGGCTAAAAAAGAGGCTCCGGTAATGAAAGAAGCTCAGAAAATGCTTCTCGATTGGGAAAACGGGGATGAAAAAGTAAGAGCGCTTTGGGCAGAGATGAATTCATGGGTTTATAAAGGATTCAATGAAACGTATAAGAGATTAGGCGTTGACTTTGATCAGGTTCAGTATGAAAGCAACACATATATTTTAGGGAAAGATCTTATTCAGGAAGGGCTGGATAAAGGAGTTCTGTATCAGAAAGAAGATGGTTCTGTATGGTGTGATCTTACCGATGAAGGTCTTGATCAGAAGTTATTGCTTCGTTCAGACGGTACTTCTGTTTACATGACTCAGGACCTTGGAACAGCTGTTGAGCGCTTCAAACAAAATGATATTCAAAAACTGATCTACACCGTAGGAAATGAACAGGATTATCACTTCCAGGTTTTATTTAAAATCCTGAAAAAATTAGGATATGAATGGGCAGACCAGCTGTATCACCTTTCTTATGGAATGGTAGAGCTTCCGGAAGGTAAAATGAAATCCCGTGAAGGAACTGTTGTAGATGCCGATGATCTGATGCAGGAAATGTATGAGACTGCAAAATCTAAGGCTCAGGAATTAGGAAAACTGGAGACTCTTTCTGAAGAAGAGAAAGAAGCTTCTTATGAAACAGTAGGACTGGGAGCATTGAAATATTTTATGCTGAAAGTGGATCCTAAGAAAAAAATGTTGTTCAATCCTGCAGAGAGCATTGATTTCAACGGTAATACAGGTCCGTTTATTCAATATACTTATGCACGTATTCAGTCATTGTTGTCTAAAGCAGGTGCTTTGCAGGCTGAAACAGCTGAGATTGAATTAAATCAGTCTGAAAAAGAATTGATTATGCAGTTGGCAAACTTTAAAACTGTTGTAGCCAAGTCAGCAGAAACATTAAGTCCGGCATTAGTTGCAAATTATGTTTATGACCTTGTGAAAACATACAACTCCTTCTATCAGAATAATCCGATTCTGAATCAGGAAGATGAGAAGATAAAACAATTCCGTTTGAATATTTCAGATATCACAGCGAAAACGATCAAAAAATCGTTGGAACTGCTGGGAATCGGAACCGTAAACAGAATGTAAAAATAAAATCCTCCTGAATTTCAGGAGGATTTTATTTATCAATTAATCGGTTTTAATACTGGCAATTCGGATCGCGCATCTCAAAATCCCGAATCTCGAATTCTGCATTTTACGTCTTATCATCGGGCTCACTATGCATCTGCCTCAAACTATCTGCATACAACTTAGCCGGAGTCCATCGCGCATGTTTGGAAAGCGTGACTTTATATCCCTTTTTATAAGTATAAACCTTGGTAAATTCTGCACCAAAGAAGATCAGCATACAGGAGTAATTGATCCACATCATGATGAGAATAACCGTTCCGGCTGCACCAAAGGCTGAGGTAGGTTTTACCTGGTTAAAATAAAGACTTAATAAAAATTTTCCGAGGGTAAACAAAACGGTTGTCAGAAATGCACCTTTCCATACAGGCTTCCAGCTAATCAAAACATCAGGGAGCACCTTAAACATTAAAGCAAATAGAAGCATCACCAGACCAAAACCCACCGCAAAATTGACAAGTTCTACCAACATATAGGTTTCAAAACCAAAATATTGGGTGATAATTGTATTAAACAAGCTGATCAGAGAAGATAAAATCATGGTGATCATTAAGAGGAATCCCAGAATAAGGATCATTCCTAAAGAATTCGCTCTGTCCAGTAAGAATTTAACCAGTGCTTTTTTGGGAGCAGCTTCTACTTCCCAAAGTGTATTCAATGAATGCTGAAGCTGGAAAAAAAGCGTTGTAGAACCGAAAACCAATGATCCGACTCCTACCGCTTTCATAAAAATATTTTTTTTGTCAATCAAAGCACCCGCCAGCATTCCTTCGATACTTTTTGCCACATCCGGTCCCATAATACCGCTGATCTGGGTACTTATCTGTCCGCGGATGGCTTCTTCACCGAAGAAATTTCCTAGCACCCATATAATAATGATCAATAATCCCGGGATTGAAAAGATAGCATAATAGGCAAGACTTGCTGAATCTTTAGATGCAGAAGAATTATTCCATTCTGTAAATGTGTCTTTCAGAACCTCCCAGAAAAATTTTGCAGTTTTGATCATATTAAAAAGGATATCCGATGGCAATATTTAAAACAAGATTATCTTTTCTCCAGCTTGGATCCCCGAAGTTAATTTTATCGAAGGCCCATCTGTCTCCTTTCTGATAATAAGGAACTCTCAGTGGCATTGCAAGATCCAGCCTTAAGATCAGGATAGAAAAATCCAGTCTCAGACCAACTCCGGCTCCCACCGCAATTTCATTTAAAAAATCTTTTGAAAACTTAGCCCCCGGTCTGTTTTCATCATCGTGAAGAAGCCAGATATTTCCGGCATCTACAAAAACAGCTGCATTTAAAAACTTATAAAGATTGGCGCGGTATTCCGCATTTAATTCCAGTTTAACATCTCCTGATTGGTCAAAATAAGAACCTTCCGGTATGGTTCTCGGATCGAAGCTCCCCGGTCCCAATGTTCTTGCACGGAAAGCTCTGATACTGTTACTCCCTCCTGAGAAAAATTGCTTGGAGAAAGGTATAAACTCTGAATTTCCGTATGGATAAGCGATTCCTCCAATGAATCTCGTTGCTAATGAAGACTTTTCAGTGAACTTATGATAGAACCTGAAATCATTTTCAATTTTTACATACTGGCTGAAAGGAATCCCAAATATTTTCTTTTCCTTATCTTTTTTTACATCAGCTCCTGTAACCAGCCCTGTGATATTTCCTGCCAGATCAAGGGTCCCTTTATAATAAATGGTATTGGTCTTAGGATACATGGTATTGGTGTAGGTGTAAGAATAGGTTGGACCGAAAATCAACTGTCTGTCTACAACTCGTTTCATAGCAGGATTGTTGGCAGACTTAATCTCGTATTCTTCTGTAACATTTGCCGGAGAAACCAAAGTAATATCAATCACTTTAAGATCATGTTCTTTCCTTGCATTTTCTTTCCATAAATATCCGAATGAACCAGTGAAATTATTAAGCGTGTAATACTGGGTTCTGTTTTGGAATTCATATCCCAATGTGATATTGGTTCTGGGAACAAACTCACTGGAAGAATGAAAACGGAAAGGTGCCACAATTCTCGGAATTGAAAGCTGTACATTCGTTCCTGCACGGAAAATATTATTCGCATTCTGAGCGCCACCCATCTGGAAATCAAAAGCCCCGTAAATTGCGGCTTTAAATTGTTCCGCACCTCGGAAGAAATTTCGGTGGGTCCAGTTAAGGTTTAGTTCACTACCCGCATAGTTGGCAGAATTGGTTCTTCCCAATGCTTCCAGACGAAGGGATTGGATTTGTCTCGGGGTTAATAAATAATAAGCATCAAATTTATGACTTAAAGAATCAGATACGATAAACTCATTCTTTACAAACTTGAAAACACCCAGACTGATCAGCCTGTTCAGGGTAAGGTTATGATTGGAACGGTTATACAGATCTCCCTGTTTGAAATATAAAGCTCTGTCAAAAATCTTTGGTTTGAATTTATGCTGTGGATCAATTACATATATATCATCGAAAGCATATTTTGAAAGAGAGTCTTTATTCATAGGGATGCTGTACTTACCGTCTTTTACATCCTGAATATTATAGTTGGGAAATACAATTACCTTATCAATACTGAATTGCTGAGTCGCTAAATCCGGAGTATTGTCTTTCAGTTTTACGTTGAGCTCAACCTTATGGTTTTTGCTTACCGTACTGTCTGCCTGTACAATAATATTATCCGGATGGAAATAATAAAAGCCTCTTTCCTTTAACCTGTTATCAATTCTTTCTCTTTCTGCTTTAATGACATCAAGGTCAAAAGGTCTACCATTTTTGAGAAGGGTTTTATCAGCAAAGCTCTGGATTTCTTGATTGACCAATGTAGAATCTTTCTGAAACTTCACTCCATCAATAAGGTATCGTGAACCTGGTCTCACGGTATATATAACCTGAGCCTTTTTATTTTTTGAAACCGTATCATAGGTAGCTTTAGCATTAAAATACCCTTTGTTTTCAGAGTAATTTTCAATAATATCTTTATTGAATTCTCTGTCTACATCACCTAATAAAACTGGTTTTTCACCCACTTTATATTTCAGCCAGTAATTAAAACCTTTGTCTTTTTTAGGCTCTTTGGCTATGTTATAGAAATACAGCTTTGGGCGCATTCCTAAAAATGTAGAATTGGGTTTAGGAGTGAGATTCGCTTCCAGCGCAGCCTGCAATTCTTTTTTTTCTTTTTTCGAAATCGTATCGTTTTCAATTTTTACTTCAGCTCCTGTGTAGAGCATCTGGCCCTCTTTCAAAAACCTGGTATTGCTGCACGAAATCACCGTTGATGCCATTCCGGAAACCAACAGATACTTACAATATATATGGAACTTATTACTCATTATTTAAATTCTACCACTTGGTTATTTTGATTCTTTTTCGGTTTTTTCTCTTTGGTTTTCTGGAAAATCTCCCGGAATTTGTCATAATCCAACGTAATTATGAATCCGACTCCGGTTTCTATGATCTGCCCCTGAAGAGCTACCTGATATTCATCCTTACGATAAGCACGCAGCATATATCTTCCATCTTTGGAAAGGCTGTAATCTACAGAAACATTCCCTGCAATGTTGGTCATGTTTTCATTCTGACGGGCCTGGCCTTCCAGTCCGAAATTGCTTCCCACCGTTACTTTCAGTCGGTCATTCAGTAATTTTTTACTGATATCCACATTCAGATCGGTTCTCGTATTTTTCTCCCCGCTGGAATAATCTTCTGAAGAATCAAGACCAAAATTAAGATCCACCCCTTTAATCAGGCCTGCCGCAAGATTATTCAATTGCTGAGAAAGGATTTTACTCACACTCTGTCTTGCCATGGTTTCCGCAGACATTCCTGCTCCGCTTTCAAATGGATTCTCTCCTATAAAACGGTTCAGAAGCAATAAGGCAAAAACCTGCTTATTCAGTTCTGATTCCTGGGTTCTGACCTGAGCGAGTTTCTGGTCGATAATATCTTTTACATTGGTGGATACGGCATTATTTTTTTCATCCGTGGTAATATCGAAAGTGAGCTGAGGTTTCAATAGTTCACCTTTCATTTTCAATAACGCATTGAAAGGAACCCTTTGTTTAAACTGATTGATTGTGGAGGCACTTTCTCCACTGATCTGCTGTTCTACAAGATCAATAGGCGGAGCTTCTGTTTTGTACACGGCTGTAATATCCATCTGAGCCATTGTAGGTTCACCGGTCCAGGTAATAGTACTTCCTTTCTGGATGTCAAATTTACGTTTCAGGAAGCTCACAGAGAGATCATAGCTTCCCTTGTCCACTTCATAAACTCCTACCAGTGTGGTTTTCCCTGACGGATCTATTCCGCCGGTTAATTCTGCCTCGCCCTGAAGCTGTACAAAATCACCATTGGCTTTATCAATAATTAATGAAAGTTTTGCTTCTTTGCTGACCTCAATATTAACACTTACATCCATTCCTTTGATACGGCTCTGTGCATTAAGTGAGTCTGCTTTAATTGTTTTATTCAAAACTACCTGATCCTGGTCTACAAACTCTACAATGCCGTCTCTTTCCTGTAAAGAGGGGCTGGATTGTGGAAGAACAAAAGTGAAATCCGTATTGTCAGCTACGCTTAACCTTCCGTCTACTTTTGGAAGATCAAGATTTCCACGGATATGAAGACCTGCATCAATGGCAAGAATACCATACATAATCGCATCATTGGATTTTTCCGAATTAACCACTTTAAAGTCTTTGGCATTAACATTAAGGTTAAAGGCAAAATCTCTGTATGTCTGGGTAAGAATCTGCCCATCCATAACTAGTGCGTTACCGTCTTTATCTTTTATTTTGAATTTGTCAAACTCAATTCCACGGCTGGTAAAATCTATTTCATCGCTAAGATGTCTGAAATCACTTCCTGTTTTGGCAATTTCCAGTCCGGCATCATTGAATTTTACTTTTCCTAAAATATTCGGTTTATCACTGGTCCCTGTAATCGTTAAGTTTCCTGAAAGATAGCCTTCCGTATTGGTAATCGCGTTCATGGAGAATCCCTGAATACTCTTCATCTGAAGCTGATTGATCGCCATATTCAGATCGAAAGTACTGGATGAGGTATTGTAATCTCCCAGGATTTTTACATCATTGTTATTTCCGGAAAGAGCGATATCGGCATTTAAAACATTCGGTGAAGCATTGTTCACTTTTACTGCAAGATTTCCAACAGGACTTCCATAGACAATTAAATCTGAAATGTTCAAATCAGAAGTGAAGGTCATTTTTTTAGTCACATCACGAAGCTGAGCGGTTCCGTTAATAGTTCCTCTTGCAAGTACCGTATCTTTTTTAATAAGTTCCGTAATGGTTTCAATCTTAAAATCTTTCAACGAAATATTTAAAGGACTGCTGGGATTGTTGTTTTCCGACTGAACAGCAATTTCACTGCTACCGTTAGATAAAATAAAGTTATCTGCCAGAATTCCTTTGCCGCTGATCTGGATTTTATTGTTTTCAGCAACATTCCAGTCAGTGTAATTCAGTTTTAGACCATTGGGGTTAAGCGATATTTCGGTAATGTCATTCAAGGATTTTGCGTTTCCTGCAATCAGAAACCGGGTGGCATCCTTTTCATCTTTTGTCGTGACATTGTATCGGATTGTGTTATCGGCAACATCTCCGTCAATATTGATTTTATTTAAAGAAAAGCTTGAGCTTTTTAAAGCCGCAACGTTCAGGCTGTACTGCAGAGCCTGATTTTCATTCGTAACTTTTAAAGCTCCTTTTTCAATAGAATTTTCGCCATACAATAATCGCGGAATCTGTCCGTCAATTTCAATTTTCTGAGAATCGGCATCATAGTTTCCGGCCAAATTTATGGTTTCAAAATCTTTCAGGTCCGGAACAAATTTTCTGATCAGGTCATCATTTTTGATTTTTGCCGTAAAGGTAAAATGCTGTACCGGATCAATTTTCTGGCTTTTATCAGGTTTCTGGAACTGATAATACTGATTGATAGTTTGCGTTAAAGCTCCAAAAATCTGAGTGAGCTTATATTTTCCTTTCAATTCTGCATCAGCAATCTGGGAATTGAAAATAATCTGCGTGGAATCCTGAGTAGATGATGCTTTCAGATTGACTTCCTGTACGGGATACACTTCTTTGGTATCTGAAAAAGCAAAATCTTTAAGGTTGAGATATCCGTTCAGATTATTTGGATCCAGACTGGTAAAATCACCATCAATTTTTCCGGCAATGATCATTGGTTTTTCATAGAAGCCAAGTTTATTGACATCCAGTTTGATGACTTCTCCATTCACTTTTACCGTTGGATTTTTTTCGTTATAAACGCCTGAAGCAGTCAGTTGTAAACTTGCATTTGGATCTTTGGAATCCAAAATAACATGATAAGCCCCTTTGCGAATCTTTCCGGTAAGATTCATGTTTTGATAACGGTACCCTTTGTAGACAGCAGAAGCTACGTGTCCTTTTAAATCTGCATTAGCATTTTTAAAGTCAAAACTTTCTCCTTTCGCTGCAATTTGCGCAGTCACAGGGCCAATATCTTTATTCTGAATAATTTTTCCTACCTGTATTCCCTGCAGATTGGCTTTTATATCATACAGTTCATGATTCTTTTTTTGCATGTCTACCTGTGCGATAATGGCTGCATTTCCGAGAGTAGAGTAGAGGTTCAGATCGGTATTTACTACCTTTGTGGTGCCTTTTGCATTTCCTTTAATGCTGAAGTGGGAAGGAAGCGAAATATTGGATGGAATTGTATTTTTAGGGACAAGATTGAATATCGTTTTGGCACTGGAAGAAAATTCGCCTATTCTCAGATCATAATATAACTGATTCGGATTCATCGCGTTCCTTATTTTTCCGGAGGCCATTACCCTTAGCTGATCCAGCCCGGAAACTTTCAGATCCTGAATCAAAAGATCATTGACGCTCCCTTTTACATTAGCATTGACATTAAGGACAGCATTCGGATATTTATTAAAAGGTACTGTATTTCTTAAAGTCGGAGCCAGATTCAGAATATCTGAAAATCCGATTTTGGAATCTTTGATATTGGCTGAAATTTTCACGGCGCCTAAGTTTGAACTCAGCTGATCAATAGAGTTATAATTTAAAATAACCTCATCGCGCAATAGTGTTTTTGGAGTTTGCAGATAAAGGTCTTTGAGATAAGCCTCTTTTTCACCATACACAAAATCCGTATTGAACTTCTGGATATCCAGACCTCTGCCTTCTTTAATCTCTGCAGAATTTACCGTTCCGGCAAAAGTATTATTCTCCATTTTAAAGCTTCTCACCTCAACATTCATTTTTGAAAAATTAAGATGGTTGAAGTCCATTCCCTGTTTAGTTGGAGCAATGGCAGTATTATTATAGGTTGCTTTTACATCATTCAACACGAGTTTTCCTAAAAGAAGCTTCATGGCCTTATCCTGATCGGAAACTTTGGAAACCTCAGGTTCTTTTGTGTTTTTCGGATTGGCATTTTTAGCGGGAAGATAAAGGTTGGCATTAATATCTGCCCCGGAAAGGAAAATATTCGCTACGTTGAAAGCGTTGTTTTCGAGATCCAGTTTATTAACCTTTGTGCTTAGCTCTTTAAAGATAACTTTTGCAAATGTTTTGGTATTTTCATCACCGTAATCAATATCGAAATGGGTAAGCTTAATGCCTCTCAGTCCAATATTCATCGGCTTTTTTTCATTGAGGAAATCTACTTTTTTCTCTACCTTTTTAGCAACTTCTTCTACAAGGTCCTGCTTTAGCTTTAATTTTAGTCCGTCAAGATTAATATCATTGACAGCATAGTTGTTTTTGTTAAGATCAAAAGTTTTTACCCTTGTATCGAACGATTTAAAATAGAGCTGAATATCATTCTTCGACTGCTGGTCATTGAAGGTAACGCCAACATCTTTTAAATTGATTTTATCGAGAGAAATAATAAAAGGTTTGGAAGGACTTTCCTCTTTATCACTGGTCGCAAAAGCATCAATAATATAATCAAAATTGAATTTGCCATCCGGTTTCCGTACCACATTGGCGCGGGCTCCTTCCATATTGACGGATGTAATATCTGCTGTAGAATTGAGAAGTTTCAGCATGTGTAAGCCTACATCCAGTTTTTTCACTGCCAGAAGGGTATCTACGTCCTGTCCTTTGAGATAGAGGTTTTCCATAACAAGGCTATTAGGAAACCCAATGTAGACTCTTTCAAGGCTTACCGGAGTTTTGATTTTTTTCTCCAGGTAAACAATGAGTTTATCTTTAATGAAATTTTGAACGGCAGGAAGTCTTAAGCTTAATATCAACAGGGTAAGAAGAACCAATATTGAAATAAAGGTTATTGCAATACGCCTTAAGAGTTTTGTGGTGTTGATTTTCAGTTTCAAATGCGATGTGGTTTCTAACAAAGATAATAATACTATTTTATTTGGTCTTTGTTGTGGTACCCTTTTGCGTATGCAAAAATCCTGCCTTGACCGTCTTTTTATGGAATTTTTAGTTTGTAGTTGTCAAGTGAATAGTTGAGTAGGACGAACCAAGGCAAGAATTGTTATTGTAAAAAACGCCCCCTTTTTATCATTTTTTTAATGTTGAAAAGGTTAGTTAGCAAAAATGAAAATTCAAATGTTAGTGTAGTAAGGGGGCGTGGCATGGTTTATAAGATAGATAATAAATTTTTTTATTCATTTCCGTTTTCCCATTTTACCTCTTCTCCCTGAGGAGCTGCTCCGCCTTGTGCGGTTGTAATAGGAGCAGTTTCCTGATTGATATGGTAAATGTAAGCGGCAATTTTTTCAGCATCTCTTCCGGTAATGGTTCCCTCCTTGATGAAAGGTCTCATGGTAGGATTGTTGGGAGAACCGTTTTCAAGCATCCAGAAAACATTTTTAAATAAGCTTTTTTCTTTAATATTAATCCAGTGAGTATCGGTAAGGTTGGGACCAATGCCGCCTTTTCCTCCGTCTCCGTGGCAGGTAACACAATTGGTTTTGAAAAGTTCCTGTCCTTCTGCAATATTATCAGCACTGTACTTGGCAGATTCCAGATTGATCTGCGGGGCACTTTTTTCATACTCTTCAATGGAAGCTAACATGGTTTTTGCCTCTTTGGTGTATTCTACATCAGGATGGGCGTAATCTGTAAAAGAGAAAGCTACCAGATACACGGCACAGAAGATACATCCGAACCAAAACAGACCGATCCACCATTTTGGAAGAGAATTGTCAAGCTCCGTAATTCCATCGAAACCGTGATCGATAAGGATATCTTTTTCTTCTGTAGCGGTTTGCTTTTTGAAGGCAGAATTCCATAACTTCTGATAATAAGGAATCTTTTTTTGCTCCAGATATTGTTTTTTCTCTTCCTCTGATAATCTGCTGAAACTTTCATTCTCCACCAGATCTCCAATGGAGTTCATGATCAGCAGAAGGATAACAGCGATTAATATCAGTGCCCAGAAAAAAGGAGAAGAAAAATATCCTGAATCTCCGGCGAACATTTCAAAGGCCATGATCGTTAAACCTATCGTTGTTGCGATATATACTGAAATTGGGGTTCTCGTTTTCATTGCAATACAATTTTAAATGTTACTCTACACTTGCGGTTTGCACCTGTGTTGTTTTAATATCTGTACCTAATCTCTGCAGATATGCAATCATGGCTACAATTTCTCTCTGCTCAAGCGGTACATAGGCCGATCCTTTTGCTGCTTTTTCCTTTGTCATCTGATCTTTCACGTCGGTAGCTTCAGAGTAGATTCTTTTTACAATTGCTTTTGACTGATTGTCTGCCCACTGATTGGCAGAATCGATCTGAGCTTTTGTATAGGGAACATCAAAAGCATTTTTCATCAGCTTCATTTTATCCACCATTTGTGTTTTATCAAGTTTATTGGTAATTAACCATGGGAAACGTGGCATAATAGAACCTGCAGATGTAATCCTTGGGTTATACATATGTTTGAAGTGCCATGAATCCGGGTTTCTGCCTCCTTCTCTGTGAAGATCCGGTCCTGTTCTTTTAGATCCCCATAAAAATGGCCTGTCATATATGAATTCTCCTGCTTTGGAATATTGTCCGTTTTTTCCTTCAAATCTTACCACTTCATCACGGAATGGTCTGATCATCTGAGAGTGGCAGGCGTTACATCCTTCCCGGATATATAAATCTCTGCCCTCAAGTTCCAGTGGAGTATAAGGTTTCACTGCAGTAATGGTAGGTACACTTTGCTTAAGGGATAGTGTCGGAACAATTTCCACCAGTCCGCCAATCGCTACTGTAATGAAAGCTAATATTGAAAGGAGAGTAGGTGTTCTTTCCAGCCAAAGGTGTACGCCTTCGCCTTCTTTTCTTGCGCTTCCGATATTGGCCAGTGCAGGTGCTTCCGCCGGAACTTCTTTCTGGAATGAGCCTGCTTTAATTGTTTTAATCACATTAACAACCATCAGAATAGCTCCTGAAATATAGAATAACCCTCCTAAGAATCTCATTTTATAGTAAGGAATAACAGCGGTTACGGTATCCAGCCAGTTTTTCCATAACAGTGTTCCGTCCGGGTTGAACTGTTTCCACATCAATCCCTGTGTGAACCCTGATATATACATAGGTACGGCATAGAAAATAATTCCCAATGTTCCCAGCCAGAAATGCCAGTTGGCTAATTTTACAGACCAGAGTTTTGTTCTCCACATGATTGGGATCAGGTAATAAACAATTCCGAATGCCATGAAACCATTCCACCCAAGGGCACCAATATGTACGTGACCAATTACCCAGTCAGTATAGTGACCAATTTTATTTAATGATTTTGTTGCTAGCAGAGGTCCTTCGAAAGTAGCCATACCATAGCAGGTAACGGCAACTACAAAGAATTTCAGAATAGGATTTTCTCTTACTTTGTCCCATGCTCCTCTTAAAGTAAGAAGACCATTCAGCATTCCTCCCCATGATGGTGCAATAAGCATAATGGAGAATCCGGTTCCTACGGCTTGAGCCCATGCCGGCAAAGCTGTATATTGAAGGTGGTGAGGCCCGGCCCAAAGGTATACAAAGATCAGCGACCAGAAGTGAATAATGGATAATTTGTATGAGAATACCGGTCGCTGAGCTGCTTTTGGCATAAAATAATACATCAGACCTAATACAGGAGTGGTTAATACGAATGCTACCGCATTATGCCCGTACCACCATTGTACTAATGCATCTTTTACTCCTGCATATACAGAATAGGATTTCCAGCTTGTGAAAGATAACGGAACTTCAAGGTTATTGAAGATGTGGAGCATGGCTACAGCAATCCAGGTTGCCATATAAAACCATATTGCTACATATAAATGTCTCACTCTTCTTTTAGCGATAGTTCCGAACATGTTGATTCCGAAAATGATCCATGAGAATGCAATTAAGATGTCAATAGGCCATTCATGCTCGGCATATTCTTTAGACGTATTGATTCCCATAAGGAATGTAATCACTACACTTACAATCATCAGCTGCCATGACCAGAAATGAATCCAGGAAAGGGTATCACTGTACATTCTGGTTTTAAGAAGCCTCTGCATACTGTAGTAAGCACCACAGAAAAAGGAGTTACATACGAAGGCAAAAATTACAGCACTGGTATGAAGCATTCTGATTCTTCCGAATCCCATAGCTCCCTGTGTATTGATCAGTCCCTGAATATTACCCGAAGCCAGGCTTTTAATAGTTGTATCATCCGTACCGAATAAAAATTCAGGCAATTCAGGATAAAAAAGCATCAATGCAGCTGTAAGCCCCAGCAGAAATCCTACAAGTCCGAATGCGATAGTCGCATAGAGGAATGCTCTGACAATGGTATTGTCATAATTAAATTTTTGCGTCTCCATAAATTCCAATAGTGTTTACCGAAGTGATATTTCCTTTGAAAAAGGTGTATTTTTAACCTTTTTATATGTTAAAAGTAAATATCATGTAACGTGTATAATGTTTTGCCAAAGGTATTTATTAACTTTGTTGAAGGCTAATAGATAATCTTCTAAAATATACCGAAAACTACTAAAACAGAAACGATGAAAGTTTGTGGACAAAATATCAGAAAAATACGTAGGAGTAAAGATCTTACGCAGGAGTATATGGCCTTTGAAATGGGAATTTCCCAAAAGGCTTATTCCGATATTGAAAATTCCAAAGTGAAGATCAATCTGGAAATACTGACTAAAATATCTGATATTTTAGAGATCAGACCATCCGATATCTGCAGTATTTCTCATAAGTGCGGAACAGACGGTTTCGAAGATAAATACCAAAGCCTTCTGGAATATATGAAAAAGAATAACATATCAATTCCCAAAGAATTTCTATAAGCTGTAATATTATCTTTTAAAATATAAAAACAATGATCTCCCCGGACAGAGGGAGATCATATTTTTTTGCGAACAAAAAAGACTGTGTTTCTAGTATGCCTGATGACATGGCATTGATGAGGGAACAAATATTTGGTTTGTCAAATTTATTATAATCAATACAGTATTAATAAATAATTATGTAGAAAAAAAATCACATAATTGTGGATAAATATTTACAATAAATTTAATTTTGTATAATATATTTGCCTTAAATATAATGCTGGCCCTCTGAATGAAGCATCTCTACTTTATTTCACTTCTATTTTTTTTATGTGTCAACGGCCAAAGCTATACGACCCAATGGTATAATATGGACAATGGCCTGCCTCAAAACAGTATCAAAGACATTGTAAAGGACAGATATGGTTTTATCTGGCTGTCCATGGAAGGTTGGATCATGAGATATGACGGGAGTAACTTTGTACAGTATAATAATTTTAAACTTAAAAACTTAAGTTTTGGAGACTTCTATGGCAGTATAAAAAAAGACAGCATCTCTGTTTTTAACACTTCTGAAAAAAATGTTCTTTTAATTTCACGTCGAAGACCGGAGGTTATAGCTGCCAATAATACATTTGAGAATAGAGAAGTTTTGAAAAATAAAATCTATAAAAGAATTGTAAGAAATACTCTCACGACCAGATATATATCTTATTATGTTAATTCCTATTATGTTCAGTTGGATGAAGGAACCTACTACTTTGAAGATAACAAGATTGTTTACGTTGATAAAATAAGTAAGAAAAGAACTATCATTACCGTTGGTTTTTCCCATGACCGGTTGAAAAAAATGTTTGTTCATGGCGAATCTGTATTCATTAGTGATCCGGTCCGTAAGAAAATAATCAGATTATATAAAGGAACATTATTAGAAATAGAAGCCGATTCTATTTATACAGATCAGGAAACGAGAATGTACTGGCAGCAAATTTCCGGACAGGTTTTTATTATTAACCGTGGTAAGATATACAGAAGTGAATTCTCAGGGAGTAAGCTAAAACTCACTTTTTTATTGGAGTATAAGGATATTGATAAAGACATCTCCGGGGCTATATTTTATGATGAGGTGGCAAGGAAACTCTATATAGGAAGTTCTGTTAATGGATTGAAGATTCTGAGCCTGTCAGATTTCTCGGTTTCCAGAAAAAATCTGCCCTATCAGGATGAGGTTTGCTATGCGGCAATTTCTTATGGTGACAATTCTGTTCTGACACAGGAAGGAATAAAATATTCCCGCAATACTTCAGAAAGGGTGTTTTCTGCTCCCCAATCCTATGATAAGAGATACATATTGGAGGATAATGTAGGAAATCTTATATATCGGGAAAATAATTCCATTCATGTAAGGTATAAAAATACCGGATTTTCAAAATATGATTCCATTTCTTTTCAAGGTAAAGAAATTGACGGGCTTTATAAAGATGAGAATCTTTACAGTGCATCCATTGTAGATAAAAATCAGTTTTATCTCTATTTGTTTGACCACGATAATTTTAAGAAAACTGAAAAGATTATTCCATGTGAAAATAATATAGATGCTGTTTTCAGATATAATAAAGACCTCCTTTATCTGGGAAGCAGCGGAGGAATTTATGTATACTCTTTTTCCCGGAATAAAGTGATAAAGCAGATAGGTAAAGGCCTTCCTGTAAAACAAATCATCAGAACAAAAGAGGGAAATATCTGGTTCACGACTTACAGCAGAGGAATTTATCTGATGAAAGATCAGAAAGCAGTCAGAGTTCCTTCCGATAAAAATAATTTTCTGGCGAATGCTCATTATTTGTTGGAAGATCAGCATTCCAATTTATGGATATCTTCTGATAACGGGTTGTTCAGGATTAATAAAGATAATCTCCTGCAGTATATGAAAAGTCCACAGGGAGTGATCACTTATTACCGGTATACTAAAAAACAGGGGCTTTTGAATAATGAATTCAATGGAAGTGCAAACCCTTGTGCTCATGTGCTGAAGGATGGACAATTTGTATTTCCGTCTATGGAAGGATTTGTATTTTTTAATCCCGCAAATATCAGAGTTTATTATCCGGGTAGTAAAGATATTTATTTGGAAAGAGCAAGAGTAAAAGGAAAAATGATTCAGCTGAAGGATAAACTCTTTCTGGAATGCGGATATAAAAATGCGGAACTTTATATAGATATTCCTTATTATTCCGACCTTGACAATATCTATCTTCAGGCCAGGCTTTCAGGGAGTGAAGACAGTCGATGGATTAACATCAAAAGTGATCGGATATTCCGGTTAGCCAATATAGAACCCGGAACTTACAATCTTATCATTCGGTTTTTATCTTCCGAAACCGGGAAATTCGTATATAAAACACTTCCTGTAGAAGTTGAGGCTTATTTTTATCAGACCCTGTTCTTCAAAATCCTGGTCGCAGGGATTATCATTTTCGTTATTCTGGTGATTGTACAGATTCGGACCAATTTTTTAAGGCTGAAAAATAAAATACTGAAAAATACCCTGGACCATAAAGACAAGCAACTGCTGGAAACCAGTAATAGACTTAAAAACCAATCCGATTATCAGAAAAAACTGGTTGAAAGTATCAGTCATGATATTACAACTCCGGTAAAATTTATTGCACTTCTCTCACAGGAGCTCAACCAGTCTGAAGATCCGAAAACACAGAAAAAATATTTTGACAGCATTTACAAAACCTCAGAGCAGCTTTATAAATTTACATTAAGCCTTAAAGAATATACGGAACTGTATAAACAGGAAAATACAGAGAACGAAGAATATTCTATCTATGATCTTATTGAAACCAAAAGGTTATTGTTTGAAGAAATTGCAGCCCGTAAAAAAACATTTATCTACAACTTCTGTGATCATCAGCTGAAGAGTAAACTTAATAAAAATATTCTCCTCGCAGTTTTCCACAATATCATTGATAATGCAGTGAAAAACACTTCAGACGGAGAAATCATCATTACATCAGCCTCTGCAGAATCCCATATCGAAATCAATATTGCTGATACCGGAACCGGCATGTCTGATGAACAGATGATCTATTATTCCGGACTGTTTAAGAAAAACGAGAACGAACATATGATCTTTAAAAATTATGGTTTAGGGCTTCATATGGTTGTTCAGCTGATAAGAAAGATAAATTCTGAAATAACGTTTCATAAAAACACTCCGAAAGGAACCCTCATTAAAATCCTTATTAAAATATGACAAAAAAAATACTCATTGCAGATGACCATCATGTGGTAAGAATCGGGACAGCTTTGATCCTGGAGAAAAATTTTAATGATATAGAAGTAGATTTTGCAGAAACTTATGACGAAGCAAAACAGAAAATTGAATCCGGAACATTCGATCTGCTTATTCTTGATATTGAACTTCCCGGAAGTATTCTCAAATCAATGGTTAAAGAAATAAAAAGCATTTCACCGGAAACATTTATTTTGATCTTTACTTCCTATAAAGAAAATATTGCGCTGCAATATATTGAAGAAGGAGCAAATGGCTTTCTCAATAAACAGAGTGACCCTGAACATTTTGTCAAAGCTGTTGAAGTTATATTTAAAGATGGATATTATTATACTTCTGAGATGATGAATGAGATTTTAAAAGGGAACCAAAGGAAAAAAGCCATTGAAAATCTTTCAGAGAGAGAACTGCAGGTTTTTAATCTCCTTGCAAAAGGAAACGGGAACCTTGAAATTGCAAACACCCTTAACATCGAAGAATCTACCGTAGGAACCTACAAAAGAAGAGTCTACCAGAAATTAAAGATTTCCAACCTTGTTGAGCTGCTGGAAATTTACAGCGAGATTCATTAGAGCAATTTTCTTAAAGTCATAATATCACTACAGTTTTGTGGAAAAATACGTACAGTATCTGTTCCTTATTTACTCATTTTTCGCAGTAGGTTAGTGCTTCAATAAATTTTAAAAACAATTTCAATGAAAAAGATTTATGTTATGATTTTAGGGATTTTTGCGAACTTAGCCGTCGCGCAGGTTGGGGTGAATACTCCAAATCCCCAGGGAATGTTTTATTTAGACGGAAAGAAAAACAATGAGGCATCAGGTCCTGTAAGTTCCGCTAACCAGGCAGATGATGTAGTAATGACGTCTGATGGCCGCATAGGCATCGGGAATAATAATCCGGCGGCAAGTTTAGATATAAAGACCGCAGGAACCTTAGCTGTTCCGGTATCAGGAATAAAAATTGCGGATGGCGCACAAAATGATAATTATGTCCTGACTTCTGATGCCAATGGCAACGGTTTATGGAAACCTGTAAGGCTTACCGTTGTAAGAGGCACCAATGGACCTGGAGTAGATATTCCTTTTACATTTACTAACGCATTCAGTTATACAGGATCTTATATCGATTTGCCTCCTGGAAAATGGCTGGTAACTGTGCAGCAGCTTATTATTCCAACAGGAGCTGTGTTAATCAGTGATCAATGGATGTGGCTGAGAACAAGCTTTTCAGATCAGCCCAATATTGTACCTGGAGACGTGGCTGATATTTCAGGAGATATTTCCCAGGCTCCGGTTTTGGTAAGTGGGCTTATTCAAGGGCCGACTGCTCCAACGCTTACAAGATTTTCTATTATTCAGGGAAGTCTGGTGATCAACAATTCATCCGGTGCTGTAAAAAGATATAAATATATTGCAGGAAATAATGTAATTGGTGGTGCACAGACAACTGCTACCTATTTTCAGGGATTTGGAGGAAACTTTTCCGAAAATATTATTTATGCAGTCCCAACAAATTAAACGACAATTATTAAGATTAATCTCTTAGAGAGAAAGATCAATGATTTTATATTAGTGTTCAGATAAACCTTGGCAAATTGCTGAGGTTTTTTCTTGTCGGTTCTGCTGTCAATTCCCAATTTCGCCCATGGAATGTGAATTTCTCTGAAAAGTTTTTATATATTTAGCGACCGAATAATTCATTCAATGAGCAACGAAAATAAAACAGGACAAAACGAGAATTTAGTTAGAGGATTAACAAACCGACATATACAATTAATTGCCCTCGGAGGTGCTATCGGAACCGGGTTATTCCTGGGAATCGGGCCGGCTGCAGTACTGGCTGGACCATCCGTAATTTTAGGCTATGCTTTGGCAGGTATCATCGCCTTTTTTATTATGCGTCAGCTTGGTGAAATGGTAGTTCAGGAACCCGTATCGGGAAGTTTTAGCTACTTCGCTTACAAATATTGGGGAAACTTTCCAGGATTTGCTTCAGGATGGAACTATTGGATTCTCTATATTCTGGTGAGTATGGCCGAACTTACGGCTATCGGACATTATATTCATTTCTGGTGGCCGGAGATTCCGCTCTGGGTTTCCAGCTTATTCTTTTTTGTAGTCATCAATGCACTTAATTTAGCTTCTGTAAAGGTATATGGAGAAACAGAATTCTGGTTTTCCATCATCAAGGTAGTGGCTATTATTGCGATGATTATTTTTGGTGTATATCTTTTAATAAGCGGTACCGGAGGAGAAAAAGCGAGCATTACCAATTTATGGAATGATGGAGGATTCTTTCCGAAAGGATTATTTAATAAAACAGAAAGCGGATATTCAGGATTATTTGCAGCCATGGCGATGATTATGTTCTCTTTCGGAGGACTGGAGCTTATTGGTATTACTGCTGCTGAGGCGAAAAACCCGGAGAAAACAATTCCGCAGGCAACCAATCAGGTGATCTACAGAATCCTTATTTTCTATGTTGGTGCTTTAGTAATTCTGTTTTCATTAAGCCCTTGGAGAGATATCACAGAAGGATCCAGCCCTTTCGTAATGGTATTTCAAAATCTGAACGGTCTTGAGTTCAGCCTTTTTGGGAAAGTGATTCAATTCAATACTTTGATTGCCAATGTTCTTAATCTGATTGTTTTAACAGCTGCTTTGTCAGTGTACAACAGCAGTGTTTACAGTAACAGCAGAATGCTCTTCGGATTAGCTCAACAGGGGAATGCCCCGAAATTTTTGAAAAAGCTGAATAAAAATGCTGTGCCGATCAACGCAATTATTGTGTCGTCATGCTTTGCAGGAATCTGTATCATCATCAATAAATTAGTCCCTGAAAAAGCTTTTGAATATTTAATGGCCCTGGTTGTATCCACTTTGATTATCAACTGGCTGATGATATGCTACACCCACCTGAAGTTTAAAAAAACAATAAGCGCAGAAGGAATCCATTCAAAATTCCCATCTATTTTTTACCCGGTATCTAACTATATCTGCATTGCATTTCTGGTTTTGATTTTAGGATTAATGAGTATTACAGGTATGGAAATTCAGGTGATTCTGATTCCGGTCTGGCTGGGCTTTTTATTTGTGATGTATAAATTATACAAACCGAATTAGGAATTAAAACAATCTTTGAAAAGGTGGAAATCATGTGATTTTCACTTTTTTTGTTTGTGGATAGTAGTGAAATTAAACTTTTAAGAGAACTGCAGATAAGAACAATTCGGGAGGATATCATAGTTTTTCCAACTTATTTTTTGTACATTAGTAACAGGTTATATTTCAAATTAAGGTGAAAATTTACATCTGATGTTGAAATTCCTGCGGACGAACCGAACACCGCATCACAAAGTAGGAAGAACCAAAAAAGACACCTATGGCCAATTTATTTCAAACCCTTACCAATACTGTAAAACATTGGTATATCCCGTTAATCTTCGGAATTCTGTTCCTGATCTTCGGTTTTTATGTTTTCAGTGTACCGCTTGCAACGTATGTGACACTTTCTATCTTTTTCAGTGTTTCATTCTTATTTTCAGGCATTACTGAAATATTCTTTTCTTTACAGAACAGCAAATCCCTGCAGGGTTGGGGCTGGTTTCTTGTGAGTGGATTATTAACAACGGCAATAGGAATTTATCTTATCGCAAACCCTCAGATTTCTATGGCAGTACTTCCGTTTGTCATCGGATTCACATTGTTGTTCCGTTCTTTTCAGCTATTAGGTTTTGCCTTTGACCTGAAAAGCATGAGAATAATGAGCTGGGGAAATGTGGCTCTTGCCAGCGCGGGAGGGATTATATTTTCTCTATTGCTGATATTCAACCCGGTATTTACTGGAATTTCCTTGGTAACCCTTACCGGTGTTTCCTTCATATTCATGGGAATTGCTTCCATTATGCTGGCTCTGGATTTAAGAAAGATAAAAAAGATTCCGGGCAAGGTAAGTCAGGAATTAAGAGACCGGATCAGGTCAATACAGGAAGAGATTGATGAACTTAAAAAATAATGCAGCGTTGAATTATAATAAAAAAGACCTTACATGAAGGTCTTTTTTTGAATAAAGTAAAATATCTTAAAGCTCCAGAATCCACTTCTGAAGTTCAGTCTCAGGTGATAGTTTCAGCTTTTTCTTGAGTCTATATCTTTTTGTTTCTACTCCCCGTAAGCTGATGTTTTCATACTGACAGATTTCTTTATTGGTAAGGTTTAATCTGATATAGGCACTGAATTTTATATCATGCTCTGTAAGTTCTAGTGTATGCGTAATTAATTTTTCATAGAATTCAGGATAGACTTCCTTAAAACGTATCAAAAATAAAGGACTTCTGCTCTCCATCAATTGGATGATTTCTTCAAAAGAGTCGTTTACTTTTAATTTAAGAACATCTGTTTCCAAGATCTTTTTTTCAATAATCTTATCTTTTTTGAGCTCCTTTTTGATATAAATTTTTCGTATGAAATAGAATAATATTAAAAATACAGCGATAATAGCCAGAGCTATCACATAAAATGTTTTTCTTTCTTTTTCCTTCTCCTCATGTTTTAACTCAATGAGCTTATTGACAGCAAGATTTATAGCTTCTTTTTCGTTTTTATTGATATCATCATTAAGAACAGTGTATTTTCTTAGATACTCATTGGATTTGTCAATTTCATTCAAAGACTTATATACACTTGAAAGCGTATCATATACCGTCAGTAAGGAAGTTGGAGTATTTTCCGTTTTTTGAAAGATATCAAGTGACTGCAGATAATATTCTAATGCTTTTTTTTTATCTCCTTTCACATTAAAGAGATCTCCATAGCTGAACAATGCAGTTGCTTTTTCAACATCAGATGCATCATCCGAAAGGTCCATGGCTTTATTCATATAATATTCAGCAGAATCTAAATGAGTTTTTTTTGCAATAAACTGATCTGCTGTTCTTGTATAAGAAGTAATATCAGGCTTTACACCCATTATTTTCTTCTTTATAGCCCGCAAAGAGTCAAAATTTTTATCTTTAGGCAGGTTTTGCTGTTTCCATGAATAGTTGTAATCCTGGGCAAATTCTCTCTGCTTAAGATCAGAAATTTTCTTTATATAAGTTTTTGCCTGGTCAAAGGCTGCATTAGATTGTTCATAAAGTCCCAGACGTGTATAGGTTCTTCCGTATTCATTATATAAATTGGCATTTAGAAAAGGATCATTACTACGAAGCAGCTCTTTTTTAGCCTTGTCAAGATATTCCAGACTTTCCTTATTTCTGCCAAGTCCGTTTAATAAGCTTGCTATATTGGTATATGCCATAATAATACCTTTAGTATCATTACTTTCTTCATATTGTTTAATAGCATTAATATTAAATTTTAAAGCTCCTTTTGCGTCTAATTTCTTCCTGTATTCTAATGTTGTTTTTATAGGTTCAGGCTGAAAAGAAAAATCCTGAGCGTTATACAATATGGAGAAAAAAAAGAAAATCAGATAGAGTGTTTTAATTCTAAAATTGGGGAACATATTTTAAAAAATTATTAAAGCAAAAATAACTTTTTTATGAATATGATTAAAAAATTAATTAATTATAGATTATTCTTACACGTACAGAGCGTAAAATATACTTCAAAAATACTCCAGTCAATATATAAAATGCTGTTTGTTAATTCATTTAAGTGTGAAGTATATTTAGCGTAATGTTATGAACAGATAATATTGATACATTTATAACGAATTAATTTTTTTTTCATTCTTTCATGTTTGAAAATTGTTTGTGTTTATGAGCGGGGATTTTCATGGTCCCTGCTTTTTAAATGATTCATAGAATATCAGTGTGAGGTATTTATTTTTTTCTTTATTCATCCACAAAATGACTTCTAAATAGTTAATAATTCACTTTTTCTATTTACTTCAAAGCTACTTCACTTGTTTTGTAATTATTTGAAATTCAATTATTTGTATATTGAAGTGTTTTTGATGTAGGATTTTTCTTGTTTACAGGCAGTAAGTTTGCATCATCTAATTCGAACATTGAAAAAATTTCAGACCGGTCATGTTTTTCAGTACGATTCTAAATACACACAAAAGAAAAAAATTTAAACATCAAACTTTTTTAAAACGTAAACAAATGAAAAAAATAATCATTTCATCAGGAATGCTTTTCTCAAGTCTAGCTTTTTCCCAGGTAGGCATAAATACTCCTAATCCTCAAGGCTCTTTTCATGTAGATGGGGCAAAAGATAATGTTTCAACAGGAGTTCCGACAGTGGCTCAACAGTCTAATGATTTTGTTGTGCTTAGCAATGGGAATGTCGGAATGGGAACAGTAAGCCCTACAAACAAACTTGATATTCGTTCCACAACCAATGGGGCACTAAAAATTGTAGATGGAACCCAGGGAAATGCGAGAGTTTTAACATCTGATGCGAATGGTGTTGCGACCTGGAAAGATCTTCCCGTATCAGCAAATACTAATATTTATAATTCAAACGGAACACTTACAGGAGCCCGTACAGTAGCTCAGGGAACCAACTCTTTAGCTTTTACAAGTACTGCTACTACTGGAACCAATCACTTTTCAGTAGATGGGAGCACATTTTCAGTAGATGCAGTTACCAATAGAATTGGTATAGGAACAACAACTCCTAAGAACCGTTTAGATCTAGGTCCTGGTAATGGTAAAAAATTAGCATTATGGAATAGTACTGCTGGTGACGATTTCTATGGACTAGGAAATGATGCTAATGTATTGCAGCTTTTTGCAGGAGCTACGGATACAGGAAGTGCATTAATGACTTTAAATAAAAATGGAAGAGTGGGAATTGGAACCACAAATCCACAAACTAACTTTCATACTATAGGAACCCGGAGATTTGAAAACACGACCCAAGGTTCAGTTCCGGTAGGAGCAGTACTTACAGCAACTGATACTAATGGTACGGCAGAATGGAAAACAGCGTCAGCAAATGTTGCTGTAGGATCATTAGGAGCAGGGTATGATCTTCCTTTTTCTCAATTCTCAGATTTTAGATATACAGGATCATCCATTACTTTACCACCGGGGAAATGGATGGTAACTATTTCATTACTAGTAGCGCCACGTGGGACCATTACAGCTAATGACTGGTTGTTTGTAAGAAGCACCTTCTCGGAGAGCAATCTGACAACAATTGGACAGACTGGTACTCAGTCTCCAGACGTCATCAGACCTACCTTAATGAGCTTTCAATTGGTGGGGCCATATAATGGAGGACAGAAATATAATGTAGCCACAGGTACTATACAGATTAATAATACATCCGGAACAGCTAAAACTTACAGATATGTTGTTGGGAATACTCAGGCAAGTGGTACTGTAGCAGGAGCCGGATTAAATTCAATAGGAGGGTCATGGTCTGAAAATGCAATTTATGCTGTTGCAGTTAATTAATAATAAAAGTAAATAAAATTCAATATAAATATTTCAGGTAAGTAGCTGCAGGGAATGAAAAGAAAATCTGTATCAAACAGCGTGTTGGGTATTATTTCTGTTTCAATGATGGTGCTTTTAATTCCCATGGTGGCTGCAGTTTTTATAAATACCAGTACATCTTCGCTTTGTATTTCAGTTTTTTTAATTCTTCTTGAAATTGAATTTCTTTTTCTTTGCTTTATTCCAAATTGGAAATTGTTGATTTTTTTAAGAGGAAATATCAGGGATAAAGATGTTAGACTCAATTATTTTTTAACAGTAATTCCTTTTTTTCTTATAGGAGGATTTGTATCACTGTGGTCTGCATCAAAGCTTTATTTAGAAACAATTGCTGCGTTCATGGATTACAGGGCTGGTACTTTAACATATTACAGTAAAGGCAAATTCCCTGGTTGGATTACATACAGTATAGAAAGTGATTATGTTGAATTTACTGCAGAGACTATTTTAAGGCTTTTTTTTGCAGGGTTATGGGGATTTCTACTGGAGTTTGGGATATTGCTGATAACCGTAGCATTTACTTTTATTATTAGGCCAACCTTTCGAAACACTCAAACGTAGTGCATTATCGGTTTGAGATTGGAATCTTAATTTAAGAATATAAAATATTGTGTTATAGATATGGTTTTTATAATCTGTTATTTGTATTAATTTAACATTGTAATGATGTTAAAAAGTGTAAATTTGATTGAAATTTAGCTTTATTTAAATGAAAGTTTAAATAGTAAGTGAATGTTTCTTAAAATACTCAAATCACACAATTTTAAATTTAAGAAAATGAAAAAAAACTTCACTCTGGCAATGATATTCTTTTCTGTCATTGCATTTTCACAGGTAGGGATCAATACTCCAAACCCTCAAGGCATACTTCACGTTGATGGCGCAAAAGATAATCCGGCAACCGGCTCTCCAACCGATGCGCAACAAGCCAATGATTTTACAGTAACTTCGGCAGGTAATGTAGGTATTGGTAATACCACGCCACTATCGAATCTCCATATAAAAAACAGGGGAACCGCTACGGGCATTGGTGGCGGGGAAGCTACCAATACAGGATTGCTGATAGAAAATCCTGTTGTTAACAGTTCCATATTATCGATCTTAAGAACTACAGGAGCGACGGGAGTAAAACAAGCCATAATGGGTATAAATCCTAATTTTAATAGTAATAATGGTGCATTTATTATTTCTCGTGTTCCTGGTGGAAGTGATTGGTCAATGGACTTAACCCTGGGTAATATAGGTGTCGCAACCAATACTCCTACCAATACTTTAGATGTTGCAGGCAGTACCAGAGTAAGAACCATGGATGTGGCAGCAGGTGCTACCCTTATTACGCCGGTATATTCAGATGCCAATGGTGTCCTGAACAAAGCTGTTGACAATATTTATGGAACGGTTATTAATAACACAGTTACCATAACATCAGGTGCTACAAATACCTTGATTGCAGGTCTTGCCAATAATGCAGTATATAAAGCTGTGATAAACGTTAGTAATAGTTGTGGGCGCATTGGTATTGCAGAATATTATGTCACTAATAATGCTATTAACAATTCCTTCTCAATCAAAGGAATAGATGGAATTTTAAACACAGATACCACTGCTAAAGCTCCTACTTTTACTGAAGTGAACAGATTTACAACAACCGTTGTTTGGTCAGGAATCCCAAATTGTGCTGCAGGTGGGACTAATATTGCATTCAATTATACATTAACAATGCCATCAGCCGGAACAATAGATCTTACCAACAATGGTGATGCAAGCTTACAGTATAAAGTGATACTTACAAGACTTTTTTAGTTTTATAGAATTCAAAAAAATATTATAAACAAAGGCTGCTTTCATTATAGAGGGCAGTCTTTTTAATCATTATCTAAGACAAATACCTAAAGTTGTGATGAAGTGGGTAGCTATCCAGATGTATACGTTAAAAATTGGATAGGTATTACATATTCTGCTTTCCAAAATTGCTGTAATGTATACTCCCTGATAGAATAAATAAATTGA